>NZ_JARVRO010000011.1:0-186544 GCF_030209645.1 Curtobacterium sp. ME-Dv--P-122a | reverse complement strand
GGCCCGTGGCGGCCCCGCCCCGCGCCTCCCGTCAAGTCGCGGGGACGCGTCTCCAGCCGCTGGTCGCCCGCCAGGCGGGCGCGTCGAAGCGGAAGACGCTGCCCATGCCGGGCTGGTCGAGGGCGCGCGTGATCGGGACGCCGCGCAGGTGGGCCAGGAGCAGCGCGCCGACCGCACCGTGCGAGACGATCGTGACGTCGCCGGCGGCGCAGTGCCGGCGGACGGCCGCGACGATGCGCTCCTGGGCGTCGATGGCTCGCTCCCAGCCGCGGACCGACTGCTCGGGTGCGGCGAAGAACGCGTCGACGACGGCCTCGAACTCGGACGGCGGCAGGTAGCCGGTCGCGCTCCGGTCGATCTCGCCCAGCAGCGGGTCGTGCTCGACCGGCAGTCCGACGGCCCGGGCGAGCAGGTCGGCGGTCTCGACGGCCTTGCACTCGGTGCTCGAGACGATCCGCCGGGAGCCCGGTGCCCACGCGAGCCGGTGTGCGGCGGCGGCCCGGACGCGTCCCTCGGGCGACAGCCCCCACGACTCGATCGGGACCGCGGGGTCGACCACCACTTCAGCGTGGGTCAGGAACGACGAGACCATCCGGCGATCCTCGCACGGTGCGAGGTACGTCCCGGCCCCGTCTGGTGCGAGGTTGTCCACTCCGTGCCCGGTCTGTTCCGACGCACCGAGTGGACAACCTCGCACCGAGCGACGCCCCGCCGCCCGCCCGCCGTGCGTCACACGGCGACACCGTCGGTCACGTTCCGCAACACCGCTTCGCCGCCCGGCCGAACCGTCCTAGCGTCGCCCCATGACCGTGCCCGACCGCATCACCCTCGTCACCGCGCTGCAGGGCGCCGGCTGGCACCCCGCCGCCTGGCGCGCAGCCGGCCCGGCAGTGCAGCGCCTCACGAGCCTCCGGCACTGGCGGGACGTCGTCGTCGAGCAGGACCGGCTCGGCGTCGACGCCGTCACCCTCGAGGACTCCTTCACCGCCGGCCCCACCGACCCCGACGGCGACCTCGACACGTCGACCGTCGTCGGCCGCCTCGATGCCCTCCTGGTCGCGAACGCGGTCGCTCCGGCGACCCGCGCGATCGGTCTGGTGCCGACCGTCTCGGTCACGCACACCGAACCGTTCCACGTCGCCACGGGCCTCCAGACCCTCGACCACGTCTCGCTGGGGCGGGCCGGATGGCGGATCCAGGTGAGTCCGACGACCCGCGAGGCCGCGCTGTTCGGCCGCCGCCCAGGCGGCGACGACGCGGCCACGCTGTTCGACGAGGCCCGCGAGGCCGCCGAGGTCGTCTCCCGCCTCTGGGACAGCTGGGACGACGACGCGATCATCCGCGACGTCACGACCGGCCGTTTCATCGACCGCGACCGCATCCACGACGCGGCGTTCTCCGGCTCGTTCGTGTCGGTGCACGGCGCGTCGATCGTGCCGCGGTCGCCGCAGGGGCGCCCGCCGGTCTTCTCGCTCGCGCACCGCGCCGACGCGGCGGCGTTCGCGGTGGACGCCGCGGACGTCGTGCTGGTCACGCCCGGCTTCGACGGCCGGGAGGCACGGGACACGCTGGCACTCGTCCGTGATGCCGAGCAGGCGGCCGGCTCCGACGTCCGCCGTCCGGTCCTCGCGGACCTCGCGGTGCTCATCGGGTCGTCGCCGGCAGCCGCCGCCGACGAGCTCGCCGCGCTCGACGCGGCAGCGGGCGCCCCGTACGCCGTCGGCTCGGGGGCGGACACGTCCGTCCTCGCGACGACGGTGCCGGACCTGTTGACCCGGATCGCGGACCTGCGGGCCCTCGGGTACGCCGGCGTGCGGCTCCGTCCGCTGCGCATCCCGATCGACTCGACCGCCATCGCGCGGCAGCTCGTCCCCGCCCTCGTCACCGCGGGGCTCCGTGCTGACGTGGCGTCCCGTCCCACCGCCGACCTGCGCACGCGGCTCGGCATCGCCCCGGCGGTCAGCCGGTACGCGCGTCCTGCCGTCACCGGTGCCGGTGTCGGTTCCGTCTCCTCGGGGGTCTCAGCATGAGCGTCAAGCGTCAGGTCCACCTCGCCGCCCACTTCCCGGGCGTCAACAACACCACCGTCTGGAGCGACGACCGCGCCGAGAGCCAGATCGCGTTCTCGTCGTTCGAGCACTTCGCCCGGAACGCCGAGCGGGGGTTCTTCGACTTCCTGTTCCTCGCCGAGGGGCTGCGGCTCCGCGAGCAGAAGGGTCGCATCCACGACCTCGACGTCGTCGGGCGCCCGAACACGCTCGCGATCCTCGCCGCGCTGGCCGGTGTCACCGACCACATCGGGCTCGTCGGCACGCTGCAGACGACCTTCAACGAGCCCGTCGAACTGGCGAAGCAGCTCGCCACGCTCGACCACCTGACCGACGGCCGCGCCGGCTGGAACGTCGTGACGAGCTCGGACGCGTTCCACGGTGCGAACTTCCGCCGCGGCGGGTTCCTCGACCACGCCGACCGGTACACGCGGGCCGCGGAGTTCGTGGAGCTGTCGCGCGAACTCTGGGACTCGTGGGAGTCGGACGCGATCGTGGCGAACGGGTCGGGCGCCGCCGGGACCCTGGCCGCCGGCGCCTTCGCCGACCGCTCCCGCATCCACGACGTCGACCACCACGGTCCGCAGTTCGACGTGACCGGCACGTTCCCGGTGCCGCGCAGCCCCCAGCGGCACCCCGTGGTCGTGCAGGCCGGCGACTCCGACGAGGGCCGCGACCTCGCCGCCGCGAACGCCGAGGTCATCTTCTCGCTGCACACCGAGTTCGACGACGCACGGTCGTTCTATGGCGACGTCACCGAGCGCCTGGAGCGGGTGGGGCGGTCGAAGGACGAGCTGCTGATCCTGCCCGGCGCGACCTTCGTGCTCGGCGACACGGCGGACGAGGCCGAGGAACGTTCCCGGGCGATCCGCCGTGCCCAGGTCAGCCCGGCGACCGCGATCGCGTTCCTCGAGCAGGTGTGGAACCGCGACCTGTCGTCGTACGACGTCGACGGGCCGTTGCCCTCGATCGAGCCGGACCTGGAGGGCGCCGACATCACCCGTGGCCGCGTCCGTCACACCCGCGACGTGCCCGCACTGGTGCAGTCGTGGCGCGACCTCGCCGCGGCCGAACACCTGTCGATCCGTGACCTGGTCATCCGGGTCTCGACCCGCGGCGGCTTCGTCGGCACGCCCGCACACATCGCCGCCGAGATCGACCGGTACGTGCAGGAGCGCGCCACCGACGGGTTCGTCGTCGTGCCGCACACCAACCCGTACGGGCTCGACGAGTTCGTCGACCGGGTCGTCCCGCTGCTGCAGGAGCGCGGCGTGTACCGGCAGTCGTACGACGAGGGTGCGACGCTCCGCCAGACGCTCGACCTGCCCGGACGGGTCCTCGACCGGCAGCGGGTGCTCGCATGAGCCGGGTCCCGCTCTCCGTCCTCGACCTCGTGCCGGTGAGCAGCGGGTCGACCCCGGCCCAGGCCCTGGCGAACACGGTCGACCTGGCCGTCGCCACGGAACGTGCCGGGTACGCCCGCTACTGGCTCGCCGAGCACCACCTCAACCCCGGTGTCGCCGGCAGTGCGCCGACCGTCGTCATCGGTGCGGTCGCCGCAGCAACCTCGACCATCCGGGTCGGCAGCGCCGCGACCCTGGTCGGCAACGTCCGCGGGCTGCAGATCGCCGAGACCTTCGGCACGCTCGCCGCGCTGTACGGTCCCCGGATCGACCTCGGGCTCGGCCGCTCAGGAGCACCAGCACCCGGCACCCCGAAGCCGCCGTCGCTCGCCCCGCGGACCGACCAGGTCGTCGACGGCCTGCTCGTCCCCGCGCCGTTCGAGTTCCGCATCGCGCCGGGCAGCCGGTTCGCCCTGCAGGGTGAACTGCTCGGGCGAGTGCCGGGCGACGTCGACCGGTTCGCGGGCGAACTCGACCTGATCCGCGGCCTGTTCGCGGGCACGTGGTCGCGGGACGGTGCGGTGATCGAGGCCCCACCGGCCGCGGGTGCCGCCGTCGAGCTGTGGATCCACGGCTCCACCGGCGGCGAGAGTGCCCGGATCGCCGGCGCGCTCGGCCTGCCGTACGGCGCGAACTACCACACGTCGCCCGGCACGGTCCTGGCGTCGGTGCAGGCCTACCGTGACGCGTTCCGCCCGGGCGTGCTCGACGCCCCGCACGTCATCGTGTCGGCCGACGTGCTCGTGGCGCCGACCGCGGCCGAGGCAGACGAGCTCGGGAACGGGTACGCCCAGTGGGTGCACTCGATCCGCTCCGGCGTCGGGGCGATCGAGTACCCGACCCCGGGCCAGGCTCGGGAGCCGCGGCTCCCCGCTGAGGCCGAGGCGTCGGTGGCGGACCGGCTCGCGACGAGGTTCGTCGGCGACCCGGCGCACGTCGCGGACCGGCTCGAGACGCTCCGGCGGGTCACGGGAGCGCACGAGTTGCTCGTCACCACGATCGCGCACGACCACGAGGCCCGGGTGCGCTCCTACGAGATGCTCGCCGCGGAGTGGGCGCGGCGCGCCGACGTGCGGGAGCCGGCCGCCGCCGCGCGCTGACCGACGCGGAACGACTCCGTCGCTGTCGTCCGACAGCGACGGAGTCGTTCGTGCGCGCAGCGCACGGTGCGGACCCGCGCACGGGATGCGGAACTCGGCACGGGGTGCGGAACCGGGCACGGTACGGCCTGGAGGCACGGTGCCAGGCCGCCACGGGCCTCCCGTCCGCACCGTGTGGCGGCGTCGCGGACCCGACCCGCGTTCCGGGGGTGCGCACACGTCGGACGGTGCGTCCCGAGCGACATCGTCGCAGTCGTACGACGTCGACTTCGTCGTTCCTGCTCGTCCGCGAAAGCTCGCGCACGCAACGAGCGACACCGCCGAGGTCGTACGACCTCGACGGTGTCGCTCCGCATCAGCACCAGGCACCGATGCGCCGAACCGGGCGAGCGCGGCCTCAGCTGTTGTCGAGCGGCAGACCCTCGGGGTTCACCTCGGACGTCTTCACGGCCTCGTTCGACAGGTTGTAGGCCGCGAGCCACTTCGCGTAGGTGCCGTCCTCGATGAGCTCGTTGATCGCCGCCGCGACGGGCTTCGCGATGCCGCTGCCCTGCTTCGTCGTCGCGGCGATGAGCCCCTGCAGTGACGAGCCGGCGCCGGAGTACGTGCCCGCGGTCTTCGTCTCCTTCGCGGTGCCCTTGCTCTGCGTGTTCTGGTAGGCGATCGTCGGGTTCGGCCCGAAGTAGGCCTCGATCTTGCCCGAGTCGAGCGCGAGCTTGATCGCGTTGCCGTCCGGGTAGTACTTGATCGTGAAGTCCTCGCCCTTCGCCCGGAGCTCCTTCTGCCACTCGAGCAGGATGTTCTCCTGGTTGGTGCCGGAACTCACGGACAGGGTCTTCCCGGCGAGCACGGACGGGTCGCCGTCGAAGCGCAGCGAGCTCGACGCCAGCACCTGGAACGCCAGGTTGTCCTGCCGGTACGAGGCGAAGTCGTACTTCTCCTTGCGCTCCTCGGTGACCGTGACGTTCGAGAACCCGGCGTCGTACTTGCCGCTGTCGATGCCGACGAACAGGTTGTCCCACGTGGCGTTCTGCACGTCCGCGCGCAGCCCGAGCTTCGCGGCGACGAGCCGTCCGAGGTCGGGCTCGGAACCGGTGATCGTCTTCTGGTCGTCACCGGTGAAGGCGAGCGGCGGGAACCCGGCGGGCAGGGCCCCCACGCCGATCGTGAGCTTGCCGGACTTCCGGACTGCGGCGGGGAGCGCGTCGTGCAGCTTCGTGTCCTCGGTGACCTCGACGGTCGTCTCCTTGGCCGCACCGTTCGAGGCGGCGCCGATGGTGACGGACCCGTCGGGTGCGCCGCTCGTGTCGGCGGAAGCGCCCGCCGAGCACCCGGCGAGGGCGACGACGACGCCGGCTGCGAGGACGAGGAAACCGGCGCGGGTGCGCCAGCGGGACGGGGTGGTCGTGGACATGGTTCTCCTTGGGGTGTGTGCGGGGATCAGGGGTCAGGGGTCAGGGGTCAGCGGACGCGGGACAGGAAGTCGCGCGTGCGGGTGTGCTGCGGGTGGTCGAGCACCTGGGCCGGCGGCCCCTGCTCGACGACCCGCCCGTGGTCGAGGAACACGACGTGGTCGGCGACCTCGCGGGCGAAGGCGATCTCGTGGGTGACGATGACGAGCGTGGTGCCCGTGTCCGCCAACCCCCGGATGACCCCGAGCACCTCGCCGACGAGCTCCGGGTCGAGCGCCGAGGTCGGCTCGTCGAGCAGGACGACCGACGGCTCGAGCGCCAGGGCCCGGGCGATCGCGACGCGCTGCTGCTGCCCGCCGGACAGCTGGCGGGGGCGGGCGGCGCCGCGGTCGCCGAGTCCGACCCGCTCGAGCAGTGTCTGTGCCCGCGCCCGGGCCGTGGCGACGGGGACCCCGGCGGCGATCGGCCCCTCGGCGACGTTCTCGAGCGCGGTCAGGTGCGGGAACAGGTTGAAGTGCTGGAACACGAACCCGATCCGGGCACGCTGCCGCAGGATGTGCCGCTCGGGCAGCTCCTTCCAGCGCGGGACCCCGTCGCGGCCGGTGCGCAGGCGGACGCCGATGGGCTCGTCGCCGACGGTGACGACCCCGCGGTCGAGCGGTTCGAGGTGGTTGATCGCCCGGAGCAGTGTGGACTTGCCGGAACCGGAGGGGCCGAGGACGACGGTCACGCTGCCGGACGGCAGCGACAGGTCGATGCCGTCGATGACGACGCTGTCCCCGAGCGCCTTGACGGCTCCGTGGATCGCGATGGCGGCGCTCATCAGATGCTCCTGTCGTCGACGGTGGAAGCGGACCCGGACGTGCCCGCGCGCTCGGCGGCGGTTGCCTGTGTGCGGCGACCCGCGCCTCCAGGCCGTCCCGGACCACGTCCGGTCCCGCCGCCCCGCAGCACGCTCCGCACCCGCTGCCACGGTGTCGGTGGCAGCGCACGGACCGACCCGCGGGCCGTCCAGCGCTCGACGTAGTACTGCACGATCGAGACCGCGCTGGTGAGCACGAGGTACCAGATGGTGGCGACGACGAGCAGCGGGATGATGTCGCCCGGGTACGTGCTCGACAGGTTCTGCACCACGCCGAACAGGTCGAGCAGTGACACGTAGAACAGCAGCGACGAGGCCTTCAGCAGGCCGACGATCTGGTTCACGAACGCCGGGACGATCGACCGCAGTGCCTGCGGCATGATCACCCGCACGAACTGCCGGCGACGGGGGAGCCCGAGCGCCTGCGCGGCCTCCTGCTGCCCGTGGTCGACGGCGAGCACCCCGGCGCGGACGATCTCGGACGCGTAGGCGATCTCACTGAGGCTCAGCCCGATGACCCCGATCGCCAGGTCCCCGAGCAGGTTCGCGGTCGGCACCTCGAACTGCGGCCCGAAGGGGATCCCGATGCCGATGGACGGGTACAGCGACCCGAGGTTGTACAGGAAGACGAGCACCAGGATCAGCGGCACCGACCGGAACAGCCACACGTACCCCCATGCGAGACTGGACAGCACCGGGTTGTGCGACAGCCGGGCGATGGCCACCAGGATCCCGCCGGCGAAGCTGATCACGGCGCTCAGCGCGGTCGCGGTGAGCGTCAGCTGCAGGCCGGTCAGGACCGCCGGGCTGAACAGCCACTTGCCGACGGCCGGCCAGCCCCACTGCTCGTTCGTGAACAGTGTCTCGCCGAAGTTCAGCAGCACGACGAGCACGAGGGCCGCGGCGATCCACCGCAGCGGGTGCCGCAACGGCACGACGGAACGGTCGAGTGCGGCGTGTCCGGCTGCGTCGATGGTCGCGGTCTCCGGCCTGGAGGCGCGGCTCGCCCCGGTCGTCCGGCCCGCGTCGTCGACGCTGGTCGCCTCCCACTGCGGGGCCCTGGTGGTGTCGGTCATGTCGCGACCGTAGGAGGGCCGGACGCCGCCGACAACGCCTCGCGCAACACCCCGCCACGCGGCGCAACACCCGGCCATCCGGCGCAACGCGGCGTCACAGAACGGTGTCCTGCGTGACGTTCCGTGACGGCCGACGGAGCGCTACCGTTGCGCCATGACAGCGCATCGTGTGACCGCCCCGGTGCCCCCGGCGGACGGCACCAAGGTGAAGGGTCCGGCGTCGTACTTCCCGAGCATCGAAACGACGTACGGGCGCCCGGTGCAGGAGTGGCTCGACCTGGTCGCCGACCGGCTCGACGACCACCAGCACATGGAGGTCGTCGGGTGGCTCAAGGCCGAGCACGGCCTCGGGCACGGGCACGCGAACGCCCTGGTCGCGTACGTGAAGCAGGCGCTGGCCTCCTGAGCGGTTTTGCGTGGTGTGGTGCCGCGGCGGTGTCGGTCGCGGTGCGTGGTGCGGCGGTGTCGGTCGTGCCGCGTGGTGCGGCGGGTGTCGGTGGTCGTTCCTAGCGTGGGGGCGTGGCCGAACCCGTCGATGCGTGGTGGCGCCGCCGACAGTGGTCGCGCGGCGAAGCGGTGCCGTACGCCGTCGGACAGTTCCGCGCCGACTGGGCGCCGTACCCGGTGCTCATCCGGCAGTACCACCCGGACTGGAACCACGGCGTCGTCCTGACCCAGGTCCCCCCGGCGGCCGAGGTCCTGCTCACCTGGGAGTGCGACGTCGGGCACGTCTTCGTCGCGACCCCGTCCGAACAGCGGTCCCGCCCGGGCCGTGAACGTCGGCGATCCGTGTGGTGCCCCGAGTGCGCGGTGCAGGCCCAACCGCAGCGGTGGCCGGTGCTGCCGTCGGACTGGCCGCAGGCCGTGCCGGTGCCGCAGCGGGTCGTCCGGAGTGCCGGACGACAGACGCTGCCCGCGGCTCCGGTGCGCGGGGTCCCGGCCGGAGCCGTCGCGTCGAGTCGCTCCCGGTCCCGTCGGCCCGTCGCCGGCTCGGCCGGAGCAGCACCCCGGCGGGCCGCCCAGTCCGTTCCCCGCACGATCTGCTCGAAGACCCCGCGGCTGCCGTCGGGTGAGTCGTTCACGAGCGTCTGCGCCCCGGCGACGGCCTCGGCGGTCGAGGCCGAACTCCGGGGCATGCTGTCCGAGCGGTTCGCGTTCACGTACGACCACTCCGCCATCCGACTCGACCGCCCGTTCTTCGACCACGTCGAGGCCTGGCCGGACATCATCCTGCCCGAGCTCCGCGTCGCCATCGAGTACGACTCCACCGGTCGGCACGGCCTCGAGCACGTCGGCCCGCGGCAGGAGACCGACCGGAAGAAGGACCGCGCCGTCCGTGCCGTGGGGTGGGAGGTCGTCCGCATCCGCACCGGGCGGCTCCCCGCGCTCGGCCCGTTCGACCTCCAGGTCTCCGGGATCTCCGGACGGACGGTCGACCGGCTGGCGGACACCCTGCGTGAGATCCGGGGCGCGCTGTTCGTCGACGCGTACGCCCGGTGACGCCGACGATCGGGGTACACGCACGACCCGCCGGGGTACGGCCCGGCTGGGAGCGGTCGCGAGCGACGGGTAGGTATACATGGTGACCACCGTCTTCTGTCTCCACGCGCTCGGCGCGAGTTCCGAGGAGTTCGCGCTGCTGCGCGCCGGACTCCTCGGCGACCTCGACCTGATCGGCATCGACCTGCCCGGCTTCGGCCGCAGCCCGGCGTCGTCCGGCACCACCGTCGAGGAGATGGCCGTCCTGGTGGAGCGCGCGATCGGGGCGAGTGGCTCGACGGAGTGGATGCTCCTCGGGCACTCGATGGGCGGCAAGGTCGCCACGGTGGTGGCCGACCGCACGATCTCCGGCGCGAACGGCCTGTTCGGTCTGCGGGCCGTGGTGCTCCTCGCCGCGTCCCCGCTCGCCCCGGAGCCGATGGACGACGACCGCCGCTGGACGATGCTCTCGTGGGCTGCCGGCGGCCCGATCTCCGTCGAGGACGCCGAGGAGTTCGTCGCCGCCAACACCGCGTCGCCCCTGGCGCCCGCGCGCCACATCGCGGCGGTGCAGGACGTCGAGCGGACCGACCCCGCCGCCTGGACGGACTGGTTGTCCCGCGGCAGCCGCGAGGACTGGTCGGACGCAGCCCCGAACCCCGTGCCGGCCCTGGTGCTCGCCGGTGCCGAGGACGGCGACCTCGATGCCGACGCCCAGCGCCGCCTGACCCTGCCGCACTGGCCGAACAGCGAGCTCCACGTCGTCGAAGGCGCCGCCCACCTGCTGCCCTGGGAACAGCCCGAGGCCGTGGCCGAGCGCATCCGCGACTTCTGGCAGCGCCGGGTCACGGGGTCGCCGGTCGTCCCCGTGGAGCACGCCCGCGTGATCGCCTCGCCGCGGGTCAGCGCCCGGACGCGGGGGCTGCTGGCCCAGCGCGCCCTGCCCGACGACCCGTCGGCCGCACCCCACGCACTGACGCCGACGCAGCTGGACACCCTCCGTGCGGTCGCGCGGATCGTCGTCCCGCAGCCCGGTACCGACCGGGTCGACCTGGCACTGCGGGTCGACGCGCAGCTCGCCGCGGGGCTCGGCGACGGCTGGCGGCCGGACGGCCTGCCGGTGGACGCCGAGGCCTACCGTGCCGCGCTCGACGTGCTCGCTGCACCGGCCCGCGACGGCGTGCTCGACCAGGCCCTCGAGTCCGTCGCTGTGGGGCGCTACCGCGCCGACGGCGACCTCGATGCCGAGCAGCTGCGCGCGTGGTTCGAGGACGCCAGCGTCGACCTCGTGAAGCACTGGCTCGCACACCCCGCCACCATGGCCGCCATCGACTTCGACGGCTACGCCAACGGCGGTGACGGCGTCCGCAAGCAGGGCTTCCAGCTGCTCGCGGCGGGCGAGCGCGAGGCCTGGGAACCCGAGGCCCCCGCCGACCCCGGCACCACCACCACGATCGACACCGCACCGACGACCGGAGCTGCACGATGAGACTCGACGGACAACGCACGTACGGCACGGACGACGTCGTCGACGTGGTGGTGGTCGGTACCGGGGCCGGGGGAGCGCCGCTCCTCGCATCGCTGGCCCGACGTGGCCTGACGGTCGTCGCGCTCGAGGCCGGCCGAAACACCGAGCCGGGCGACCACGTCCCGGACGAGGTCGCCGCCCCCGGTGACATCAACTGGATGGACGAACGGCTGAGCGGCGGCGGAGCCCCCACGGCCTTCGGCCCGAACAACAGCGGCACGGGCGTCGGCGGGTCGACGCTGCACTGGGGTGCGTTCACCCCGCGGCCGAGCGAGCACGACCTGCGGCTGCGGACCGAGAGCGGCGCGGGCCAGGACTGGCCGATCAGCCACGCCGAGCTCACCGGCTGGATCGAGCAGGTCGAGCACGACGTCGGCGTCGCCGGCCCCGAGCACTACCCGTGGGACCCGTCCCGCCGCTACCGGATGCGCCCGCCGGCCCGGAACGCCTCGTCGGACATGATGATGCGCGGCACCGCGGCCGCCGGGGTCACCGCGACCGACGCCCCGGTCGGCCTGACCACCGAGGACCGGCACCAGGAGCACCACGGGCTGCGCCAGGCCTGCGTGTCCTGCGGCTCCTGCCACCAGGGCTGCCGCAACGGCTCGAAGGTGTCGATGGACACGACCTACCTGCCCGCCGCCGTGGCGTTCGGTGCCGAGATCCGCCCGGAGTCCTTCGTGCACGGCATCGAGCTCGACGCGGCGGGACGCGTCGAGGCGGTCCTGTACACCGCCGACGGCCGCGAGCACCGCCAGCGCTGCCGGACCCTCGTCCTCGCCGCGGGCGGTGTCGAGACCCCGCGACTGCTGCTGCACACCGGTGTCGCGAACGGCAGCGGGCAGGTCGGCCGGAACTTCACGGCGCACGGAGCCACCCAGGTGTGGGCGCGGTTCGACGAGTCGATGCGCTCGTACCGCGGGTACCCGTCGTCGATCATCACCGAGGACTTCGTCCGACCGGCGGACGCCGACTTCGCCGGCGGCTACCTCATCCAGAGCCTGGGCGTGCAGCCGCAGACCTTCGCGACCTCGCTGGTCCGGGGCGGCGGACTCCGCGGTGCCGAGCTCGTCCGGGCGCTGCAGGACTACCCGTTCTCGGCCGGCGTCGGCATCAACGCCGAGTGCCTGCCGTACGACGACAACCGGCTCGCGCTGACCGACGAACTCGACGAGCACGGTGTCCCGCGTGCTCGGGTGTCCTTCACCCCTGGGTCGAACGAGGAAGCGATCCGCCGCCACGCGGTCCGCACGATGACGACCATCGTCGAGGCCGCTGGCGGTCAGGACGTCCGGGTGCTCGAACGCACGGCGCACACCATCGGCACCGCGCGGATGGGCACGGACCGCGAGACCTCCGTCGTCGACCAGGACGGCCGCTCGTGGGACGTCCCGAACCTGTGGATCGCCGACAACTCGGTGTTCCCGAGCGCGGTCATCGCGAACCCGGCGCTGACGATCATGGCGCTCTCGCTCCGCACCGCCGACCGCATGCTGCAGGCCGCCTGAGCAGGAGCCCCGACTGCCCGGTCGGGGCTCAGCCCCGCAGCGCGAGCGCCTCGCTCGTCCACCGGGCGTGCAGGTCCCACGGGTCGTCGACCCCGGCGGCGACGGCGTCCACGTGGGCCAGGAGTTCCGGCGTCACCCGGAACCACTCGGTACCCGGGTACCGGCTGGCGGCGAAGGCGGCGTGCCGTCGGCGTTCGAGGGTCCGGTCACCGCGCTCGAACGCCAGCAGGTCCTGGTGCGGGATCGCCGCGAGCCGCTGCCGGGGGTTCATCGTGGTGCCGATCTTGATGCGGTCGCCGAAGTCGTCGCGCATCCGCAGGTAGTAGACGACGTCGACCCGTGGGGGAGCGAGGTCGCCGTCCGGCACGTCGCCCCACCGCCACTCGCACCGGGCGCACACCGCACCTGAGGGGTACCGCACCCCGATCCGCGACCCGCACGCCGGGCACGGGCCGGGCAGGGCGTCCTCGATCCCGGGGTGTTCGGCCGCGAGGTCGGCGACGAACGCGACGTGCGCGCCGCACAGGGGGACGCCCGCGAGCCCGTCCGCGAGCACGCCTGCGCAACCCGGCACGCAGCACGAGGAGGTGACCATGCGCCGAACGCTAGCCCGACCCACCGACGTGCCCCGGGCCTCCCGGCCGCTGCGCGCGCCGGACGTACCGGGCGTCCCTGGTCGAACCGGGCGTCCCTGGTCGAATCGGGCGTCCCTGGTCGGTCCTTCTGACCAGGCATGCCCGTTCCCACCAGCCATCGCGCCCGTTCTGGGAAAGATCGGGCTTAACTGCGGAACTCGGCGCCCCGGACGTCCGCCGATCCGGGCGTACCGACCGAGATCGGGCGTGCCTGGTCGAATCGGGCGTACTGGGTCGAATCGGGCATACCTGGTCGGTTCTTCCGACCAGGTATGCCCGTTCCCACCAGCCATCGCGCGCGCTCTGGGAAAGATCGGGCGTCCCTGCGACAACCGGGCGCCCCGAACGTCCGCCGCTCCGGGCGTACCGACCAAGAACGCGCGTACCGAGTCGAATCGGGCGTACCTGGTCCGTTCTTCCGACCAGGTATGCCCGTTCCCACCAGCCATCGCGCCTGTTCTGGGAAAGAACGGGCGTACCTGCGGGAACCGGGCGTGCCGACCAATAGCGCGCGTACTGGGTCGAAACGGGCGTACCTGGTCCGTTCTTCCGACCACGTACGCCCGTTCCCACCAGCCATCCCGCCCGTCATGGGAAGGAACAGACGCGCAGACCGCCGTCAGTCGGTGAAGATCACCCCGACGGGCTCGCGCTTCTCCTCCTGGAACTCGTCCTCACCACGACCGAGCGCCCAGTACGCCGACAACGACATCTCGCGCTTCTCCAGCCCCCAGTCGTCCTGCAGCAGTCGACGGATCGCCTTCATCGCGGTCCGCTCGCCGTGCGCGAAGACCTGGACCGGCCTGGAGGCACGCGGCAGCCCGCGGGCCGTCTCCAGCAGGAGCGTGCCCGGCTGGGCGCCGGTGGCGTCCCGGTGCAGCCACCGCAGGTCGACCCCGGCCGGGTGCCGGATGTCCTGCTCGTCCGCGGGCCCGGCCACCTCGACCAGGGCGACCCCGGTGGCGGATTCGGGCATCGACTCGAGTGCCGCGCCGATCGCGGGCAGGGCGCTGTCGTCACCGAGCAGCACGTGCGTGACGGCCGGGTCGGTGGTGGGCGCGTAGCCGCCACCGGGTCCGGACAGGGCGAGCCGATCACCCGGCTGCGCGGACGCTGCCCAGGGCCCGGCGAGGCCCTCGTCGCCGTGCACGACGAAGTCGATCGCGATGGTCCGCGTGGTGTGGTCGACCGCCCGCACCGTGTAGGTGCGGCGGGCGGGGCGGTCCTGCTTCGGCAGGGTCTCGCGCAGGGCCTCGAGGTCGTACGGCGGCACGAGTCCGAGCGACGGCTTCGCGAGCAGGAGCTTGACGTACTTGTCGGTCGAGCCGAGTCGGTCGGGGGCGGCCTGGGCGACGAAGTCCTCGAAGGCCGAGCCGCCCAGGTGCACGCGCACCATGTGGGGCGAGAGCCGTTCGGTGCGGTCGACGACGAAGACGTGCTGGGGGCGTTTGGGTTTTGAGCTCATCGTGGGGGAGCTTCCTCTCGCGGGTTCGGCGCCACCTGGGTGATCCCTGCTTGACGCGCGCATCACTAAGGTTAGCCTTACCTCATGGACTCGACCGTCATCCCGTTCTCCGAGCTGCTGCGGCGTCGCACGCGGCGCTCGCACGGTTCCTCGGCCACGAGCGGCTTCATGCAGGACCTGCTCGGCGGCGACTGCGACGTCGCCGACTACGCGGACCTGCTCGGACAGTACGCCTTCGTGTACGACGCGCTCGAGCGGGCGGCGGAACGCATGGCCGACCACCCCGTTGCGGCGCCGTTCGTCACCGCGCAACTCACCCGAATGCCGGCGATCCGTGCCGACCTCGAGTACCTGATCGGCCCGGACTGGTCCGAACTGGTGTGCCCGCTGCCCGCGACGACCGCCTACGTGCGACGCCTCAACGAGGTCGCGGCGGAGTGGCCCGGCGGCTTCGTGGCGCACCACTACACGCGGTACCTCGGCGACGTGTCCGGCGGGCACGTGATCGGGCAGGTGCTGGCCGAGCGGTTCGGGTTCGACACGAACGGCGTCCTCTTCTACATCTTCGACCAGGTCGCCGACCCGAGCGACTTCGAGCACACCTACCGCGCCCAGCTCGACGCCGCGCCCTGGACGGCCGACGAGCAGGAGCGGGTGATCGCCGAGGTCGAGCTCGCCTACGAGCTGAACCGGGGGCTGCTCGCCGGCCTCGATGCCCGCCGTCGGCCGTTCCGTCAGGAACCGGGCAGCGCCTCCGTGCCTGCCTGACCCAGCGGCGGAAGTACTCGAGCAAGGCCGCGCGCGGGACCGCCCGGCCCCGCGCGGACCCGGCCCCGCGTCCGTCCGGACCCGGACCCTGCCCTGCCCCGCGTCCGTCCGGACGGTCGACGTCATGCGCCCCCGGGTGCCGATACGCTGCTGGGACCCGGGACCAGCCTCCCGGACGACCCGGAAAGGACTCCATGACGGCGATCGACGGATCTGCACGCCACGAGCGCGCGCGGGACGACGTCAGCGGTGCGGTCGACAGTGACCTGCGCGCCGACGTCCGGTACCTCGGCAACCTCCTCGGCCGGGTGCTGCGGGAGAACGGGGGTGACGAACTGCTCCACGACGTGGAGTCGTTGCGCGCCGCCGTGATCGACGCCTACGAGGGCGACCACGCCGAGGGCGCAGCGCGTGCCCAGGCGATCGTCTCGGGCATGTCGGCCGAACGCGCCGAGGCCGTGGCGCAGGCGTTCACCACCTACTTCCACCTGACGAACCTGGCCGAGGAGCACCACCGCGTGCGGGTCCTCCGGCAGCGCGGTGACGACGGTGGCGTGGCCGGCGACTCGTTCCCCGCCACCTACGCCGAGCTCGTCGCCGAGGTCGGCGAGGCCGAGGCCGCTGAGCGCCTCCGCACCCTGCGGTTCCACCCGGTGCTGACGGCCCACCCGACCGAGGCCCGCCGCCGCGCGGTCACCACGGGTGTCCGCCGCATCACGGACCTCATCGACGAGCGCGACCGCGCCCGGAACGCTACGGCCCGCGCCGAGAACGAGCGCCGGCTGCTCGAGGAGATCACGACCCTCCTGCGCACCTCGCCGCTCCGCACCACCCGGCCGACCCCGCTCGACGAGGTCCGCACCGCGATGAGCGTGTTCGACCAGACCCTGTTCGAGATCGTCCCGCAGGTCTACCGCTTGCTCGACGACCGGCTGCAGGGCGACGACGCCGGCCGCGCTTCCGTGATCGCGCCCGCGTTCGTGCGGTTCGGCACCTGGATCGGCGGCGACCGCGACGGCAACCCGCACGTGACGGCCGACGTCACCCGCCAGGCCGCCGAGATCGCGGCGGAGCACATCCTGCTCGGCCTCGCCCGCGCGACCACCCGCATCGGCAGCGCCCTGACGCTCGACGCGAGCGACACCCCCGCCGACGCCGGGCTCACCGCCCTCGTCGCCGCGCAGGAGTCCCTCGACCCCGGCATCGCCGAGCGCATCGGCGTCCGCGCACCGAACGAGACCCACCGCCGTGCGCTCCTGTTCGTCGCCGCGCGCATCGACGCCACCCGGACCGGCACCACGCCGCTGGCCTACGACGGTCCCGAGGCGCTGCTGGCCGACCTCCGCACGATCCAGGTGTCGCTCATCGCAGCCGGCGCGATCCGCCCGGCCAACGGCGAGCTGCAGAACCTGATCTGGCAGGTCGAGACCTTCGGGTTCCACCTGGCCGAGCTCGAGGTCCGCCAGCACTCGCAGGTGCACCGCACCGCCCTGGCGGAGATCGGCGCCGGTGGCGAACTGAGCGAGACCACCGAAGAGGTCCTCGCCGTCTTCCGCACGATCGCCGGGCTGCAGTCCCGCTACGGCGTCCGCGCGGCGAACCGGTACATCGTGTCGTTCACGCAGTCCCCGGCCGACCTGGCGAACGTGCACGAGCTCGCGGTCGCCGCGCTCGGGTCCGCCGAGGCTGCGCCGGTGCTCGACGTCATCCCGCTGTTCGAGACCTTCGCCGACCTGCACGCCAGCGTCGACATCCTCGACGAGGCCGTCCGCACCGAGGCGTTCCAGCGACGTCTCGCCGCGACCGGCCGTCGGCTCGAGGTCATGCTCGGCTACTCGGACTCGTCGAAGGACGTCGGCCCGGTGTCCGCGAACCTGGCGCTGTACGACGCGCAGGCCCGCATCGCCGACTGGGCCCGCGACAACGACATCGAGCTGACCCTGTTCCACGGCCGGGGCGGTTCGCTCGGCCGGGGCGGCGGTCCCGCCAACGAGGCCGTCCTCGCGCAGCCGCCGGGATCGATCGACGGCCGGCTCAAGCTCACCGAGCAGGGCGAGGTCATCTTCGCCCAGTACGGCGACCAGGACATCGCCGCGCGCCACCTCGAGCAGATGGCCTCGGCGACGCTGTTCGCGTCGACGCCGTCGAACGAGGCGCGCACCGCCGCCGCGGCCGCCCGGTTCGCCGACCTCGCCCAGCAGCTCGACGACGTCTCGCGCGTCGCCTTCTACGACCTGGTCAAGGCCGACGGCTTCGCGCCGTGGTTCGCCCGGGTCACCCCGATGGAGGAGATCGGCCTGCTGCCCCTCGGCTCCCGCCCGGCCCGTCGTGGTCTGTCGGTGGAGTCGCTGGAGGACCTCCGCGCCATCCCGTGGGTGTTCTCGTGGACGCAGGCGCGCATCAACCTCGCCGGCTGGTACGGGCTCGGCTCCGCGCTCGAGGCCGTCGGCGACGTCGATGTCCTCCGCGCCGCCTACGCCGAGTGGCCGCTCTTCGCCGCGATGATCAAGAACGTCGAGATGTCGCTCGCGAAGACCGACGAGCACATCGCCCGCCGGTACCTCGAGCTCGCCGACCGCGACGACCTCGCTGCGAAGGTGCTCGACGAGATGGTCCGCACCCGCGACTGGGTGCTCCGCGTCTCCGGCGGCAGCGACGTGCTCGAGGACCGACCCGTCCTGGCCCGCGCCGTTCGCCTCCGCAGCCCGTACGTCGACGCGTTGTCGCACCTGCAGCTCCGTGCGCTGCGCGCCATCCGCACGTCCGGCAGCACGGACCCGACGGACGCCGACCACCGGCTCCTGCTGCTCACCGTCAACGGGATCGCGGCCGGCCTGCAGAACACGGGCTGACGCCCCCACCCCACGGACAGGAGGCCCGGTGCCAGCTGGCACCGGGCCTCCCGTCCGTCCCCGCGCACGTCCCGGGCCGCACTTCGTGAGCAGGAACGGTCGCCTCCGGCACCACGAACCGACCATTCCTGCTCACGAAGTGCCCGTCGAATCGATTCGGGGACGCGTAGCGTGTCCGAGGTGACGACGGAGCGCAGCGTGGGACCGACGACGACCGTGCTGCCCCCGATCGTGCCGCTGGCGCTCATCGTCGGGGTCTCGCCGTTCGCGACGGACATGTACATCCCCGCACTCCCGGCCATCGCGCGCGACCTCGGCACCACGCCCGGCGCCGTGCAGCTGTCGCTCACGGCGTTCCTCGTGGCCTTCGCGGTCGGCCAGCTGCTCGTCGGACCGGTGAGTGACGGGATCGGTCGTCGGCCGATGCTCGTCGTCGGGACCGCCCTGTTCGCCATCGCGTCGGTCGGCTGCGCGCTCGCCCCCGACGTCGTGACGCTGGTGGTGGCCCGCGTCGCCCAGGGACTCGCCGGTGCCGCGGGTGCCGTGGCCGGTCGGGCGATGGTGTCCGACGTGACGAGCGGCACCCGGATGGCGAAGGTGTTCGGCACGCTCGCGGCCATCAACGCGATCGGACCCGTGGTGGCCCCGCTGGCCGGGGGAGCGGTGCTGACGGTCGGGACGTGGCGGCTCATGTTCGTCGTGCTGGCCGTGCTCGGCGCCGTGTTCTTCGTGGCCGTGGTCCTGCGGTTCCGCGAGACCCTGCCGCCGGAGCGTCGTGGTGGCGTCGGGTTCGCGGCGAACGGGCAGCGGATCCGCGAGCTCCTGGCGATCCCGCGGTTCCGGGCCTACGTGCTGAGCGGGGTGCTGTCGACGGTGGGGTTCTTCGCGTACATCGCGACGAGCTCGTTCGTGTTCCAGTCGGAGTTCGGGTTCTCCGAGGGGCTGTACACGCTCGTCTTCGCCACGAACGCGTCGATGATGATCGTCACGACGCTGCTGTTCGGTCGGCTCGTCGGGCGGTTCAGCGAGGACGCCCTGCTGACCCTGGGCCTGGTCGTCGGGACGGTCGGAGCCACAGCCGTGCTGGTGTCGGCGCTCCTCGGGCTCGGGCCGGTGCCGGTGTGGTGCGCCCTTGCGGTCGTGACCGCCGCGTGGGGCTTCGTCCTGCCGGCGGCGATGACCCGCACGCAGCACGTCGGCGCGGCGCACCCGGGCACCGCGGCTGCCCTGCAAGGCGGGCTGACCTTCGGCATCGGCGGTCTCGGCACCCCGCTCGCCGGCGCCCTCGGCGGCACCGCACTGGCGATGGGCGGGGTGATGGCAGCGCTGATGGCCGCGGCCGTCGTGGTGCAGGTGACGGCGACGCGGCGAAACCGGTCCCACAACTGACGGTCCGAGCCGGTAGGTTGCTGGTTGCAAGGCGCACCGAACTGAGGAGACCCCCCGAGATGGACATCGTCGTACACGAGGCGGAGACCGACACCGCCGTCCTGGAGTGCAGCGGCCGGCTCAACATGGTCTCCGCGCCCACGTTCCGCGAGACCGTCGCCCAGATCGTCGGCAACGGGCGTTCGCGGCTCGTGGTCGAGCTCTCCGGGGTCGAGTTCATGGACTCCTCCGGCCTCGGCGCCCTGGTCGGCAGCCTGAAGACCGCGCGGCAGGCCGGCGGCGACCTCCGCATCGCGGCACCGTCGGAACAGGTCCAGATGGTGCTCAAGCTCTCCAACATCGACAAGATCCTGCGGACGTACCCGGACGGGGACGCCGCGGTGACCGACTGGTGATGACCGCCCCCGTCGCCGAGCACATGCTCGCACTGGCGTGCCCTCCGGACGACGTGTCCGCCGTGCACGAGTTCCTGGCGGGCGTGTGGCAGCACGAGCCGTCCATCGCTGCCGAGGACCGGATGGCCCTCGAGCTCGCCCTCGTCGAACTCACCTCGAACGTCATCGAGCACGGCGCCCGCCCGGACGGTGTCTCGTGCGAGCTCCGGCTCGAGATCGGTGACGAGCGTTTCCAGGCGCTGCTGTCCGACGACGGGGTCGCGGCGACGGTGGATCCCGACGCCGCCGTGCTGCCCGACGACTTCGCCGAGGGCGGTCGTGGGCTCGCCCTCGTCCGCATGGTCGTCGACGACCTGCGGTACGAACGCGTCGCCGACCGGAACCGCTGGACGGTGCTGCGCTCCCGGCATTGAGCGGGAGCACGGCCGTCCCGCACCGACGGAGCCGACCGGTCGTCCGCCCAGCGCACTCCGTGGGCCGCAAACCGCAATGACGGGTCGGCGATTGTCGCGTTTCCCGGACACCGTGTCACGATTCGCGCGATGACTGTCGACCCTGATCCCCGGATCCGGTTCGAGACGTCCGGCGCCGGACTCGACGCGGCCGTGCAACTGTACGAAGAGGCCTACGAGAGCACGGGGTTCTCGGCGTCCCGGACCGATCGTCCGTTCGCGTACCGGTTCCAGGTCGTGGGCGACGGATCGATGACGTTCCGCTCCACCCGGTTCGACGGGCGGATGCAGGGCGAGGTCGAGGTCCCCGACGAGTACGTCGTGATGTGGACGTCGGACGGCGGTGGCCGCGTCGACGTCGGTCGCCAGGAGGTCGACTTCGCACCGGGGACCCCGCGGGTCTTCCCGACGCGGCGTCCGTTCGTGTTCGACCTGCAGGACGTCCGCCAGAGTCTCGTCCAGTTCGATCGGACGTACCTGGAGCGCGTCGCCGCCGAGGTGCACGGCACCCGGCCCGGCCCCCTCGTGTTCGACCACACCGCAGCGCCCCGGCCCGAGGACCTCCGCGCCTGGAACACCCGGGTGCAGCGCGCCGCGGCGATCGTGCTCGGCCCGGCGCCGCTGAACGAGCTGGCCCTCGCCGAGACGGTGCGGGAGACCGCGCTGGCCTTCCTCCGCACGTTCCCCCACGAGTCCATCGCCCCTGACGTCACGCTGCCGCAGGGAGCCACGGGGCGTGTGCGCGAGGCCGTGGAGTTCATGCACGCCTTCGCCCACACACCCATCACCACGACGGACGTCGCCGAGCACGTCGGCCTGAGCGTCCGGGGGCTGCAGCAGGCGTTCCAGCGGCAGGTGGGCACGGCACCGAACGCCATGCTCCGTGGCATCCGGCTGGACCGCGTGCACGAGGAACTCCGCCGCGGGTCGGCGGGCGACCTGACGGTGGCGAGCGTGGCGTTGCGCTGGGGCTTCGCGCACCTCGGCCGGTTCTCGGCGGCGTACGCGTCCCGCTTCGGGCAGTACCCGCGCGACACGCTGCAGCAGCCCCGCGGTGCGGTCCCGCAGCTCTGAGCGGAACCGGGAGCCACGCGTCACACTCCGGAACGGTGCCTCGACGGTTCGCTACGCTGCCCGGGTGAGCAGACCGCGACCGTGGGTGATCGTCCCCGGCATCTGGAACTCCGACCCGGACCACTGGCAGTCCGTCTGGGAGCGGGAGCAGCAGGACGAGCGCGACGAGCACGGCCAGCGCGACGAGCACGGCCAGCGCGACCAGCGCGACCAGTACCAGCAGCGCGCCGCCGTCCGCATCGCCCCCACCTCGTGGAGCGACCCGGACCCGGACGACTGGCGCGCCGCGATCTCGACGGCCGTGGCCTCGTGCACGGAGCCCCCGGTCCTCATCGCCCACAGCCTCGGCGTCCTGGCCGTCGCCGACTGGCTCGCCACCACGGCGGATGCCTCCACGCTCGTCGCCGGTGCCTTCCTCGTCGCCCCGCCCGACCCGCTCGGCGACACGTTCCCGGACGAGGCATCGGGCTTCGTGGCGCCGCGCCCGGTGCCCTCCGCCCAGCGGGTCCCGACACGCCTCGTCGTGAGCGACGACGACCCGTACTGCAGCGCGGACCGGGCAGTCGTGTTCGCCGATGCGATGGGCGCGGACGTCGTCCGCGTCGGTGCCCTCGGGCACGTGAACGTCGCGAGCGGCGTGGGGGACTGGCCCGCGGGCCGGGAACTGCTGCGGGCGTTCGAGGACGGCCTCCGCCCACCTCGGTGACGTCGGGCGCGACACGCCGCTCAACTCCGCCGCGATATGGCAGGCGGTGCAGCGACACACCGCGGATGTCCCGCGTTTCGGCCCGCGCGATATTTATCCTTCGGACATGGAGACCCAGTCCGGCGCACGCACCCCGCTCGTGGACCCGTTCGGCCGCGAGCTCGAGGAGTGGCTCCGCGACGCACCGGCGACCCGTGCCCCCTACGTGCCGGACCTCGTCGTCCCGCCCGTCACCGGCCCCGTGCAGCGCCCCGGACACGCCGCGAGCAGCAGCACCGCAGCGACCGCCGACGCGACGACCGCCGAGCAGCCGACCGCCCCGGCACACGTCGCCACCTTCGCCCCGGCAGACGAGACCACCCGGTCGGCACCCGTGGCCGCCCCCGCGTTCCGTCGCGACCGCGCCCGCCACGCCGCCGTCTGCGCCCCGTCGTTCCCGGAGCCGCCGGAGCGTCTGGCCCTGCGCATCGAGGACCTCGCGGTGGAGGTGTCCTCGTCCACAGGACGCAGCAGCATCGAGCGCATCGTCCTGCTCGAGGACGAGGTCCGCCGCCGTGACGAGGACCTCGCTCGCCTCGCCGCGTGGGAGGCCACCGTCGCCGACTCCGACGACCCCGAGGTGACGGCCGCCCGCGCCTTCGCCCACACCGTCTTCGCCGACCTGCTCACCGACGCCGCCGCCGAGGCGGACCGCCGCGACCGTGCCGCAGCCCGCCGCGCAGCAACCGCGCCGGTGGCGCTCGTCACCCGGCCGGCACCCGTGCCGACCCGCGCAGCACCGAACGTCCCCGCAGCAGCGCAGGCAGCTGCACCCACCGCGGAAGCCGCGCCGGTGGTGGAACTCGTCACCCCGGAACGCGACGAACCCGTCCGACCGGTGCTGGGCCTCCCGGCCGTGTCCCCGGTGTCCGCGACCACGCGACCCACCCCGCTCGTCCTGCCCGCCACCGGGCCGACGGTCATCGACCGCGCGGCCTTCGCCGCCGCGCTCACCGCGCACCAGGGCGTCACCGCGAGCACGCCGGTCGTCCTGCCGGACGCCGTCGCCGCACCCCTCGTCCCGGCCCCCGTCGCGGACGCGACGGAAGCCGACACCGACACCGTTACCGACACCGCGGCAGCACCGGCCCCGGCCGGCTGGTGGTCGCGACTCGTCGACCGCCTGCTCGGCCTGCTCGGTCGTCGCTGACGACCCGCGGCCGCAGCGCGGTCGCCTGCACTGCTTCCGGTCACACCGCTTCCGGCTGCACTGCCTGGAGGCCCGGATCACCCCACACGGATCGGCTGCCCCGTGCGGGGCGGTCGCCTCGGTAGACTGATGGGATGCCGACGCTCCGCGAACTCCAGGCCGTAGTCGAGGACCTGTGGCCCGCCGCCGGTGCCGAGTCGTGGGACTCCGTCGGGCTCGTCGCAGGCGACCCGGACGCCACCGTCGAGCACGTGCACCTCGCCGTCGATGCGGTCCCCGCCACCGCACGGGAAGCCGTCGAACTCGGTGCCGGGCTCCTACTCACGCACCACCCGCTGCTGCTCCGTGGGGTGACGACGATCGCCGAGTCGACCTACAAGGGCAGCGTCCTCGCGACGCTGGTGCGCGGCGGCAGCGCCCTGCTCGCGGCGCACACCAACGCCGACGTCGTGACGACCGGCACCTCCGCCGTCCTCGCCGACCGCCTCGGGCTCACCGAGCAGCGACCGCTCGACGCCGGAACTGACCCCGACACGGGCATCGGTCGCGTCGGCGTGCTGCCCGAGGGGACGACCCTCGGCGCCCTCGCCCGCAAGCTCGTCGACCTGCTGCCACCGACGGCCACCGGCGTCCGTGTCTCCGGTGACTTCGACCAGCCCGTCCGCACCGTGGCGCTCTGCGCGGGCGCCGGCGACTCGTTGCTCGGCCACCCCGCCGTGCTCGACGCCGACGTCTACATCACGAGCGACCTGCGGCACCACCCGGCCTCGGAGTTCCGCGAACAGGCGCTCCTCGGCGGCGGGCCGGCGCTCATCGACACCTCGCACTGGGCCACCGAGTGGCTCTGGCTCGACGTCGCCGCAGAGCAGCTGCGCACCCGGGCCGGGGTCCGCGTCACCGTGAGCGACCTCCGCACCGACCCGTGGGACTTCGCCGTCCTGCCGGCCGCCGAACCCACCACCCCCACAGAAGGAGCCTGACCATGAAGGCAGCACCCGAGGACCAGGTCATCCTCCTCGACGTCCAGCGTCTCGACAACGACGTCACCCGCATCGCGCACCGCATCACGTCGTTGCAGAAGGGCGACCAGCTGACCGAGCTGAGCAAGCAGGCCGCGGCGCTCCGGAGCGAACTCGTCGCCGCCACCGGCGAGGTCGAGGACGCCGAGCGCGACCTCGCCCGCCTCGAGTCCGACACCGCGGTGGCACAGGCCCGTGTCGAGCGCGACACCACGATGCTGCAGAACGTCGCGAACGCGAAGGACGCCGCCGGGCTGCAGAGCGAGCTCGACTCGCTGCAGCGGCGCATCGGCGGCCTCGAGACCGCGGAACTCGAGATCATGGAGAACCTCGACGGCCTCCGCGCCCGGGTCGGTGACATCGAGGCGAAGCTCGCCGACGTCGAGGCCGCCCGTGGTGGTCTGGTCGCCGAGCGCGACGCGGAGATCGCCCGGCTCACGGCCGACCGCGAGTCCGCCGAGCAGGCCCGCGCCGACGTCGCCGCCAAGGTGCCGGCCGAGCTGCTCGCCCTGTACGACCGGCAGCGTGCGCGCTATGGCTTCGGCGCCTCGCTGCTGCAGGGTGGCGTGTCGACGGCCTCGGGCGTGGCGCTCAACAACTCCGACCTGCAGACCATCCGCCGGGCTGCGCCCGACGACGTGGTGCTGTGCCCCGACAGCGACGCGATCCTGGTGCGGACGGCCGAGTCCGGGCTGTAGTCGCGAGCGACGTCCGGGGCTCCTGTCCGTCCTGGGCTGGTCGCAACGCGTCGCGTGCGTGCCGCCGAGCGGTCACGAACTGTCGGCTGCGGCCGTGCCGGCCGACGGTTGGTGACCGCTCGGCGAACCTGAGCGGGGAGTCCTGACCGCGCGCGCCGCCTGACGGGAGGCCCGTGGCGGCGCCGCACCGCGCCTCCTGTCCGTCGTGGGCTGGGCGCAACGCGTCGCTCGCCTGGCGCCGAGCGGTCACGATCTGTCGGCTGCGGCCGTGCCGGCCGACGGCTGGTGGCCGCTCGGCGAACCTGAGCGGGGAGTCGTGACCGCGCGCGCCGCGCACGCCGACCGACGCCGACGAACGCGGCACGGAGGAGGGGCGAATGGGCCGGCCGTACGCCGGGTTCTGTCCCGCCGCTTGCACGGCGGTGACGGCCATCTCTCTCGGACCGACGTTGCCGTCGGCCTCCAGCGGTCTACCCGAGGACTCGGCGAGCAGCCTCAACGTCCTCTGTCTGACCTTGCTCCGGGCGAGGTTTACCGAGCGGATCCGGTCACCCGGACCCCTGGTGGTCTCTTACACCACCGTTTCACCCTTACCGACGTTGCTGCCGGCGGTCTGCTTTCTGTGGCACTGTCTCGCGGATTGCTCCGGGTGGGTGTTACCCACCGCCCTGCTCTGTGGAGCCCGGACGTTCCTCGGCGCTCCCGGGGGAGCGACGCGACCGTCTCACCGACCCATTCGCTGGAGCGAGTCTACCCGGCTCCGCGGTGCCCGACGCGAGGGAGCCGCACGCACAGGCGTACCTGATGAGAACGGGCGTACCTGGTCGGAAGTTCCGACCGGGTACGCCCGATTCGACCAGGGACGCTCGACCCGAACTAGACGCTGCGCGCCGCCAGGGTCGCAGCGCCGATGATGCCGGCGTTGTTGCGGAGCGTCGCGGGGATGATGTCCGCCTGCAGGTCGAGCAGCGGGAGGAACTCCTCGTACTGCTTCGAGACCCCGCCGCCGACGACGAACAGCTCGGGGGAGAGCAGGGCCTCGAGCGTCGAGTAGTACTTCTGCAGACGCTTCGCCCAGTGCTTCCACGACAGGTCGTCGCGCTCCTTGGCGGCGAACGAGGCGCGCGACTCGGCGTCGTGGCCCTCGATCTCCAGGTGCCCGAGCTCCGAGTTGACGATGAGCACGCCGTCGTTGATGAGCGCGGTGCCGATGCCGGTGCCGAGCGTCGTCACGATGACCAGGCCGTCCTTGCCCTTGGCCGCACCGAACTGCTGCTCGGCGAACCCGGCGGCGTCGGCGTCGTTGACGAAGTGGATCGAGCGGCCGAGTTCCTTCTCGAACAGCGCCTCGGCCTCGAAGCCGATCCACTTCTTCGACACGTTCGCGGCGGACATCGTCTTGCCGTCCCGTACGATCGCCGGGAAGCAGACCCCGACGGGCACGTCGTCACCGGGGGCCAGCTCGCCGATGATCTCCTTGACCACCGCCGTGATGTCCTGGGGCTTCCCGCCCTCGGGCGTGGCCTTCTTGATGCGGTCCGTGGTGAGGGCGCCGGACGCGACGTCGACGATCGCGCCCTTGATGCCCGTACCACCGATGTCGACGCCGACTGCGAGGGAGGTCATGAGGTTGTCGTGCCTTTCGGTTGCCTGCCGGAGGTGTCCGGTCAGGAGACGGTGAGGAGCTCCGCGCCGCGTTCGGTGACGACGAGGGTGTGCTCGAACTGCGCGGTCCACGACTTGTCACGGGTCGAGACCGTCCAGTCGTCGGACCAGATGTCGGCCTCGATGCCGCCGAGCGTGAGCATGGGTTCGATGGTGAACACCATGCCGGGTTCGATCACCGTGTCGTACTGCGGTGCGTCGTAGTGGGGGATGATCAGGCCGGAGTGGAACGCCCGACCGACGCCGTGTCCGGTGTAGTCGCGGACGACGCCGTAGCCGAAGCGCTTCGCGTACGCCTCGATGGCACGGCCGATCACGTTGACCTGCCGGCCCGGGGCGACGGCCTTGATGCCGCGACGCAGTGCCTCTTCGGTCCGGGTCACCAGGTCCGACACCTCGGGCGCGGCCTGCCCGACGACGAACGTGCGGTTCGTGTCGCCGTGCATGCCGTCCTTGTAGGCGGTGATGTCGATGTTGACGAGGTCGCCCTCCTGCAGGACGGTGTCGTCGGGGATGCCGTGGCAGATGACCTCGTTGAGGCTCGAGCAGAGCGACTTCGGGTAGCCGCGGTACCCGAGGGTGGAGGGGTAGGCCCCGTGCGCGACGACGAACTCGTGCCCGATGCGGTCCAGCTCGTCCGTGGTCACACCGGGTCGGATGGCCTCGCCGACGGCGTCGATGGCCTGCGACGCTATGCGTCCCGCGACCCGGATGCGCTCGACCTCGTCCGGTGTGTAGGTGTCACCGAGACCGTGCTCGTGGGGCTCGACCTTCCCGACGTACTCCGGACGCTCGATGTCCTTCGGGACGGCGCGGTGCGGGGAGATGCGGCCGGCGGTCAGGTGTCCGTGTTCGTCCCGGGGCATGCGGACCACTCTAGCCTCGGCGCGACGCGCCGAACGCAACCGCCCCAGGGCGCAGCCCGACGCGCCGAGCGCAAGCGCCCCGGGGTGCGGCCCGACGTGGTGGACGTGACCGCCTGGAGGCCCGGTGCCGGTCCGCCGGACCGGCACCGGGCCTCCAGGCGGTCACGTGGGTACGGTGGGCGACATGAGCGAAGAACGCATCGAGTCCCAGTGGTGGTTCAACGACAAGACCGGCCAGGTCGAGCAGGGCCCGCAGTCCCCGCAGCGCGACCGGATCGGCCCGTTCGCGACGCGCGAGGAGGCGCAGCACGCGCTCGACCGCATCGCCGCGAACAACGAGAAGTGGGACGCCGAGGACCGCTGAGCACCGCGGCCGGCGCCCCGTCGGCGCCCCGGTGACGGCGCGTCGCACGGCCCCGCGCACACCGCGGGACCACTAGCCTGGGACGAGGCCCGCCAGCGGCCACCCGATACACGGAAAGGTCGTGCATGGACAAGCAGACGGACTTCGTGCTCCGCACCATCGAGGAGCGCGGCATCAAGTTCATCCGACTCTGGTTCACGGACGTCATCGGGACGCTGAAGTCGGTGGCGATCGCCCCGGCCGAGGTCGAGGGCGCGTTCGCCGAGGGCATCGGGTTCGACGGCTCCGCGATCGAGGGCCTCACCCGTTCCTACGAGGCCGACGTCCTGGCTCACCCGGACCCCTCGACCTTCCAGATCCTGCCGTGGCGCGGCGAGATCGACCCCACCGCGCGGATGTTCTGCGACATCACGACGCCGGACGGGCAGCCCGCCGTGGCCGACCCCCGCAACGTGCTGAAGCGCACCCTGGCGCGGGCGAGCGACCGCGGGTTCACGTTCTACACGCACCCCGAGATCGAGTTCTACCTGCTGAAGAGCCGCGAGTGGAAGGACGGGGGCCCCCAGCCCGTCGACCAGGCCGGCTACTTCGACAACGTCCCCGGCGGCAGCGCGCACGACTTCCGCCGTCGGTCGGTCCGGATGCTCGAGGACCTCGGCATCTCGGTCGAGTTCTCGCACCACGAGGCCGGCCCCGGGCAGAACGAGATCGACCTCCGCTACGCCGACGCACTGACGATGGCGGACAACATCATGACCTTCCGCACCGTGGTGAAGGAAGTGGCGATCGAGCAGGGCGTCTACGCGACGTTCATGCCGAAGCCGATCTCCGGCCAGCCCGGTTCCGGCATGCACACCCACGTCTCGCTGTTCGAGGGCGACCAGAACGCCTTCTACGAGGCCGGTGGCCAGTACCAGCTGTCGCAGACCGCCAAGCACTTCATCGCCGGGGTGCTCAAGCACGCGCCGGAGATCACCGCGGTGACGAACCAGTTCGTCAACTCGTACAAGCGGCTCTGGGGCGGCGACGAGGCCCCGTCCTTCGTGACCTGGGGCCACAACAACCGCTCGGCCCTGGTGCGCGTGCCGCTCTACAAGCCGAACAAGGGCCAGTCCTCGCGGATCGAGTACCGCGGCATCGACTCGGCGGCGAACCCGTACCTGGCGTACTCGCTGCTGCTCGCGGCCGGCCTCAAGGGCATCGAGGAGGAGTACGAGCTCCCCGCCGAGGCCGAGGACAACGTCTGGAGCCTCAGCGACTCGGAGCGCCGGGCCCTGGGCTACAGCCAGCTGCCCGCGAGCCTCGACCACGCCCTGAGCCTCATGGAGGACTCCGAGCTGGTGGCCGAGACGCTCGGCGAGCAGGTGTTCAACTTCGTGCTGCTCAACAAGCGGCAGGAGTGGAAGCGCTACCGCGACCAGGTCACCCCGTTCGAGCTCGACACCAACCTCGGCGCGCTCTAGAACCGAGCGCCCTGACCCCTCGGGAGCACGTTCCACATGACCGGTCGGATGACGACGTCACGTTCGGAGCTGGCCCGTCTGGGGTTCGCCGAGCTGTCGGAGAGCCTCGAGCGGGCTGCCGACCTGGAGGCCCGGTTCGGCCCCGACGTGCCGCTGCCGGTCGCCGGGTCTGCCGCGCTCTGGGGCGGCACCGCTGATCCGGACGGCGCCCTGCGGATGCTCGAGCGGCTGCTCGAGCGCGCACCGGACGAGCTCCGCTCCGTCCTCACGGACGACGCGGCAACCGAGCGTCTGATCCGCCTGCTCGGCGCCTCGATCGGTCTCGGGGAGTTCCTGCACCGGCGTCCCGCCGAGCTCGCACTGCTGCTCGAACCGGTCGGCGAACCGTGGTCGCAGGAGCGGTACACGGCGTCGCTGACCGAGGCCGTCGACGGTGCCACGGGTGAGGACGCCCGGATGCGCCTGCGCGTGCGCTACCGCCGGCACCTGGCCCAGATCGCCCTGTTCGACGTGCTGCACGCCGTGCCGACGGACGCGTTCCCGACCGTCGCGGCGGGCCTCGCCGACCTCGCGGGAGCCACCCTCGACGCCGCCGTCGACATCGCCCGGCGCGAGGTCCCGTTCCCCGCGGCCGACGTCGCAGCGACCCCGCTCGCGGTGATCGCCATGGGCAAGGCCGGCGCCCGCGAGCTCAACTACGTCAGCGACGTCGACGTCATCTTCGTCACCGAGCCCACCGACGACGTCCCCACCGACCGGGCCGTGCTCGTCTCCACCCGCATCGCGATCGCCGCCATGCACGCGATCACCGACCTCGCCGCCGAGCCCGCCCTGTGGGAGGTCGACGCGAACCTCCGACCCGAGGGCAAGGACGGCGCACTCGTCCGCACCCTCGACTCGCACGTGGCGTACTACGAGCGCTGGGCGAAGGGGTGGGAGTTCCAGGCGCTGCTCAAGGCCCGTCCGATCGCGGGATCCGCCGACCTGGGTGCCCGGTACGCCGAGGCCGTCGCGTCGTTCGTGTGGAACTCCTCCACCCGGCCGGGGTTCGTCGAGTCGGTGCAGCGCATGCGCGAGCGGGTGACCGAGCACATCCCCGACGCCGACGTCGACCGGCAGCTCAAGCTCGGCCCCGGTGGCCTGCGGGACGTCGAGTTCACCGTGCAGCTCCTGCAGCTCGTGCACGGCCGTGACGACCCGTCCGTGCGGGTCCGGTCAACGCTCGAGGCGATGGACGCCCTCACCGACGCCGGGTACGTCGGCCGTGCCGAGGCCGCTCGGTTCGGGCCCGACTACGCCCTGCTCCGGGTGCTCGAGCACCGCATCCAGCTCCGGCGCCTGCAGCGGACGCACCTGATGCCCTCCGACGAAGAGGAGCTGCGGGTGCTCGCCCGGTCGAGCGGTGTCGCGGCATCGGCCCCGGCCCTCGAGGCCCGCTGGCGAGCCGTGAAGCTCGAGGTCCGCGGGCTGCACGAGCGCTTGTTCTACCGGCCGCTGCTGTCCGCCGTGGCCTCGACCGAGGACGAGATCGTCCTGACCAACGACCAGGTCGTCGACCGGCTCGCCGGTGTCGGCTTCGTCGACCCCGCCGGAGCCGTCGGCCACATCCGTGCCCTCACACAGGGGACGAGCCGGCGTGCGGCGATCCAGCGGAACCTGCTCCCGGTGCTCCTGCGCTGGATGGCCGAGGGACCGGCGCCGGACCGTGCGCTGCTGGCCTTCCGGCGGTTGAGCGACGGCCTGGGGGAGTCGAGCTGGTTCCTCCGCATGCTGCGCGACTCGTCCGGCGCCGCACACTCGCTCACCACGGTGCTGTCCGAGTCGGCGTTCCTGTCCGGGCTGCTCGAGCGGTTCCCCGAGGCGGTCGCCTGGCTCGACGAACCCGAGGCGCTCCTGCGTCCGCGGCCGATCGACTCCCTGCTCGCCGAGATGACCGCGACCACCGCCCGGCACGGCGACGACGTCGACGGCTCCGCGGCGCTGCTCCGGTCGGCCCGACGGCGCGAGACCCTGCGGCTCGGCATGGCCGCCGTGCTCGGCTCCCTCGACGTCGACGGCCTGGGCCCGGCCCTGAGCGACGTCACCGAGGCAACCCTCGCCGGCGCCCTCGCGCTCGCCCGCCGGGACGCCCCCGAGGGCTTCGAGTTCGGGATCATCGCGATGGGCCGGTACGGCGGGCGGGAGCTCGGCTTCGGGTCGGACGCCGACGTGCTGTACGTGTACCGCGCACCCGACCTGGCCCCCGAGGTCGCGTCCCGGACCGCCCAGACCATCGTGCGCGAGCTCAACCGCCTGACCGAGGACACCATCCACCCGCTCGACCTCGACATCGACCTGCGCCCCGAGGGCAAGAACGGGCCCGTCGTGCGCACGCTCGAGTCCTACGGCGCCTACTACGCCCGCTGGTCGCTCACGTGGGAGGCGCAGGCGCTCCTCCGTGCCCGCGGTGCCGTCGGTGACGCACAGCTCCTGCGTGACTTCGAGCACCTCGCCGACCGCACGCGGTACCCGGAGCAGATCGACGACCACCAGGTGCGCGAGGTGCGCCGCATCAAGGCCCGCGTCGAGTCGGAGCGGCTGCCCCGCGGCGCCGACCCGGCCCGGCACCTCAAGCTCGGTCGCGGGTCGCTCAGCGACGTCGAGTGGTTCGTGCAGCTCCTGCAGCTGCAGCACGCGCTCGAGATCCCGTCGCTCCGAACCACGTCGACGCTCGAGGCGCTCGACGCCGCGGTCGACGCCGGACTGGTCGGCGCCGAGGACGGCGAGCGGCTCGGGGCCGCCTGGCGCTTCGCGTCGCGCACCCGCAGTGCGCTCGTGCTGTGGTCGGGGAAGACCACCGACGTGCTGCCCGTCGACCGCGTCCAGCTCGAGGGCGTCGCACGGCTGATGGAGTACCCGCCGGGCTCCGCGAGCCGCCTCGAGGACGACTACCTCGGCGTCACGCGGCGGGCCCGACAGGTGTTCGAGCGCGAGTTCTACGGCGCCTGATCCGCACGCGACGCAGCACCGGACCCGCCGCCGAGCACCTCGCGACACGCCCGAGCGTCTGCGGACGGACCCGACCTGAGCAGCCGTCGAAGGTTAATTCCCCGTGTCGCACGACGTCCCCCGACGGCACCCTCTTCGTACCCCTGTTCGAAACGGAGCCCGGCTCGTTACCGGGCCGTGACCGAACTCCCACCGGACCGCCAGGGGACCTTTTCCGACGTCCCCCGACACGCCGCGTGACCACCTGCTGACCGGGGCTTTCCGCCGGACCCGACCCGTGCCTCCAGGCCGCACCTGTCGCCCATCGGGGTGACCCTGCGTCGAGGCGTGGTCCGCAGGAGTGCTGTCAGCACCACGGGGGACCACTCCGACCGGCCGAGAGGGGGACCGGTGTGTACCCCGTAACGCGCCCGTAACGCCCCCGGACGGGGGCCGCGTTGCGCGCGCGTTCAGGTTCTGCATCAATTGCATCACCCGAACCGGCCCTGATTCCCCGATGAAGCGGAATCTCCACCTCGAACGTTGAAGCAGGGATCAGTGTTCACCTTCATTCTGCAGATCAGGCAGATGGTCGAAGGGCACCCCGAGTTCTACCTGTTCGCCGTGTACTCCGCGGTGATCTGGTTGCTCTGGTTGCTCAAGGTCGTCATCTCCGCCCGCTACCGCCCCTTCACCGGCACCTTCGTCGGTACCACCAGCGTCGTCGTCCCCGTCGTGGACGAACCGCTCGACCTCTTCCGTGACGTCATCGGCCGCATGGTCGAGCAGCAGCCCGGCGAGATCATCGTCGTCATCAACGGTGCCCGCAACGAGGCGCTCGAGGAGGTCTGCGACGAGTTCGCCCCGCTCGTCCGCTGGACCCACACGCCCATCCCGGGCAAGCGCAACGCCGTCAAGGTCGGCACCGAGATGTCCAACGGCGACATCACCGTGCTGGTCGACTCCGACACCGTCTGGACCCCCGGCGCGCTCGAGGAGCTCCTCAAGCCGTTCGCCGACGAGTCCGTCGGTGGCGTGACCACCCGGCAGCGCATCCTCGAACCGGAGCGCAGCTGGATCACCCGCTGGGCCGACTGGCTCGAGAACTCGCGGGCGCTCTACTCGATGCCGGCACAGAGTGTCCTCGGGCAGATCGGATGCCTGCCCGGGCGCACCATCGCGTTCCGCCGGAGCATCCTCATGCGGGTGATGGACCGGTTCATGCACGAGAAGTTCATGGGCGTGTTCCTCGAGGTCTCCGACGACCGGACGCTGACGAACCTCACGCTCAAGGAGGGGTACCGGACCGTCTACCAGTACACGTCGCTGGTCTACACGGACGCCCCGCTGCAGGTGAAGAAGCTGTTCAAGCAGCAGCTCCGCTGGGCCCGCGGTTCGCAGTACAACACGCTGCGGATGCTGCCGTGGATGCTCGGCCACGCCCCGGTCCTCGCGGCGTTCTTCATCACCGACATCATCCTGCCGTTCATGCTCTTCGGCGTGATCGCCGGCTGGATCTACCGTGCCTTCACCGGCCAGGGCGAGAACCTGTACCAGGGCATCCTGTCGCAGTACGGCTTCTCGACCGGGTTCGTCTACGTCGCGGCGCTCATGGTGATCTCGAGCGTGCTGAGCATGGCGATCCGCCAGATGCGGCACCTGTCCGAGAAGCCGAGCGACTTCTTCCGCCTGCCGATGTTCATCATCGTGTCGACGTTCTTCCTGATGCCGATCCGGCTCATCGGCTTCTTCCGCCTGGCGCACGCGTCCGGCTGGGGGACCCGGGCCGGCGCCTACGCCGGTGGTCCGATGCAGGAGGACCCGGCGGACGCCGTCCAGCCGCTGTCCGCCTCGGCGCAGACCCCGGTCAGCCCGATCGACGCCGAGCGTGCCCGGTCGGCCGGGTCCGGGCAGGCGGGTTCGGGCGCTGGTTCGCCCGCTCCGCTCGAGACCGTCGACCAGGTGGCCGTGGACCGTGCGTTCGACGAGCTCTTCGGCGCGGACGCGGCGACCAACTCCACCACCACCGTGCTCGCCACCCGCCGCGAGGCCGCAGCAGCGGTCGCGCAGCAGGAGGCCCAGCGAGCAGCCGCGCCGGCCCCCGCCCGAGCCCGCCGGTACAACCCGTACGCAGCGATCCCGTACGTGATCGGCATCGCGATCTTCGCCCTGGAGGCGTTCCTCATTGTCTGACTTCATCCGTTCCTCGAGTGCTTGGTGGGCGCAGTCCAGCAAGCACGCCCGCCGGACGGCCATCGGCACGACGGCCATCGTGCTGGCGCTCGGCCTCATCACCTGGTCGGTGTGGATCTCACCCTCCGGCCCCGTCTCGACCGCCGTGCACCAGGCGCTCGGCGTCGAGGCGCCGAAGGCCAAGAAGGTGTCCGCCGCCGAGCTGCAGACGCAGCTCGACGCCGCCCAGGAGCGCATCTGGTCGCTCGAGGGCAAGCTCGACTCCCGCACGGCCCAGGCCGGGTCGCGTGGCGACCAGATCTCGGAACTCAAGGCGCAGATCGCGTCGCTGCAGTCCCAGCTCGGTGCCGCGAAGGACTCGGGAGGCTCGTCCAACGTCAACGCCGCGGGTTCCGGCAACGGTGGCTCGGGTTCCGGCGGGTCCGGTGCCGGTTCGGCCGGTGCGTCCGGGTCCGGCTCGGGCTCGTCCGACAACGGCTCTGGCAGCGGATCGGGTTCCGGCAACGGATCCGGGTCCGGCTCTGGTTCCGGCAACGGTGGCGGCTCGAAGCCGAACCCCGGTCCGTCGACCGACCCGGGCGCCACCCCGGTCGTCACACCGACCAAGGCCGAGATCCTCGGCCAGCAGTCGCGCTGGTACGGCCTCTACACCGCGCAGTCCCCGTTCAACTGGGCCGAGTACGACGAGGTCTCCCGTCAGGTCGGTACCGCGTCGAACATGACCGGCTTCTTCCAGGGCTTCGACCAGGAGTTCAACGCCCCTGCGGTGCAGCGCTCCTGGGCCAACGGCCGTGTCCCGCTCATGACGTGGGAGACGGTGCCGGCGCAGACCGGCAACGACCAGAAGTACGTCCCCGGGTACACCAACGAGGACATCTCCGGTGGGTCGTTCGACGCCTACCTGACGAAGTACGCCAAGGCGCTGGCAGCCAACGGGCAGCCGATGGTCATCCGTCTCGACCACGAGATGAACGGCTCCTGGTACAACTGGTCCGAGGGTGACGACCAGAAGAACCCGGCCGGCTCCTACGTGAAGATGTGGCAGCACGTGCACGACGTCTTCCAGGCGAACGGCGCGAACAAGTACGTCATCTGGGACTGGTCCCCGAGCCGCATCGACAAGCTCGGCAACCCGAAGTACCAGACGCTCGACTACATGCGGCAGTACTACCCGGGTGCGGACTACGTGGACTGGGTCGGCATGAGCGGCTACTACCGCGACGCCACCGAGCAGCCCACGTTCGGCACGACCTTCGGAGCGACGCTCGCGCAGCTCCGCCAGATCGCGCCGGGCAAGGGCATCATGCTCAACGAGATCGGGGCGACCGAGACCGGCACGAGTGTCGCGAACCCGCAGAAGACGCAGTGGATCAACTCGCTCTTCGATGCGCTGGCGGACCCCGCCAACAAGGACATCGTCGGCTTCGCGTACTTCAGCGAGACCGCGACCACCATCATCGACGGCAAGCGCACCACGAACGACTGGCGTCTCAACTCCCGCGCCGATTCCCTCAAGGCCTTCGCCGAGGGCATCAAGCGCAACGACATCGACTACGACCTGCAGGAGGTCACGCAATGAGCGAGTCCAAGAAGTCGACCGCATCGGCCGACACCCGTCCCGCACCCGTCATCAGCGTCATCGGCACCGGCTACCTCGGTGCCACCCACGCGGCCGCCATGGCCGAGATGGGCTTCGAGACCATCGGCGTCGACATCGACCCGTCGAAGCTCGCCGCACTGTCCGCCGGTGAGGTCCCGTTCTTCGAGCCCGGGCTGCCCGAGCTCATCACGAAGCACGTCGCCAGCGGCAAGCTCCGGTTCACCTCCGACATCGCCTCGGCCGTCGCCGCCGCGGACGTCCACTTCGTCTGCGTCGGCACCCCGCAGAAGGCCGGGTCGCACGCCGCGAACCTGGCCTACGTCGAGAGCGCCACACGTGGCGTCGCCGAGAACCTCACCCACCCGGGCCTCATCGTCGGCAAGTCGACGGTCCCGGTCGGCACCGCCTCGCGACTCCGCGGCATCGTCCGCGAGTTCACGCCCGCCGGGATCGACGCCGAGCTCATCTGGAACCCCGAGTTCCTGCGTGAGGGCAAGGCCGTCGAGGACACCCTGCACCCGGACCGTCTGGTCTGGGGTGGAGCCTCCGAGGCCGCCGACGCCGTGATCCGCGAGGTCTACGCCGCACCCATCAGCGAGGGCACCCCGGTCATCACCACCGACCTCGCCACCGCGGAGCTCGTCAAGGTGAGTGCCAACGCGTTCCTCGCCACGAAGATCTCGTTCATCAACGCGATCTCCGAGATGTGCGCGATCACCGGGGCCGACGTCTCCACGCTCGCCGACGCCCTCGGCCACGACGCCCGCATCGGCCGGAAGTTCCTGAACGCCGGCCTCGGCTTCGGCGGCGGCTGCCTGCCGAAGGACATCCGCGCGCTCATGTACCGCGCGAACGAGATCGGCGCGGGCCAGGTCGTCGGCCTCATGCAGCAGGTCGACGAGATCAACATGGGGCAGCGCCAGCGGGTCATCGACATGGCGATCGACTCGGCCGGGGGATCGGTGCTCAACCGCCGCGTGGCCGTCATCGGTGCCGCGTTCAAGCCCCTGACCGACGACGTCCGGGACTCCCCGGCGCTCAACGTCGCCGCCGCGCTGCACCTCCGCGGCGCCCAGGTGACGCTCTGGGACCCCGAGGCGATGGAGCCCGCGAAGCGCTCGTTCCCGACGCTGAGCTACGCCGCCTCGATGACGGACGCGATCGAGGGCGCCGACGTCGTCCTCGTGCTCACCGAGTGGGACGACATCATCACCGCCGACCCGGTCGCCCTCGGCGAGCTCGTCGGGCGCCGCGTCGTGATCGACGCGCGCAACTGCCTCCCGGTCTCCGACTGGGTGAAAGCGGGGTGGACCGTCCGTTCCCTGGGACGTCCCACGCCGGTCACGGGTGCACCCGTGAGCGTCGCAGCGGGGACGAACGACGCGTTGGCCACGAGCCGCTAGTCACCGTTCGCGAGACGGGGTCCGTGCCGGGCGGCGCGGGCCCCGTTCCCGTGCGCCCGGGGCTTGGTCGTTTCGGGCGTACCTGGTCGAATCGGGCGTCCCTGGTCGGAAGTTCTGACCAGGGACGCCCGATTCCGCTTTCCAGTCCGGCTGCGATGGGAAGGAACGTGCGTCGCGACCGCCTGGAGGCCCGGCGCCCGCCCGCCGGACCGGCACCGGGCCTCCAGGCGGTCGCGTCCGCACCCCGCGCGGACGGTGGCAGCGTCCTCTCGCGAAAGCGACAGAATCCCGCCGAACGTTCGCGGCGTTCTGTCGCTCTCGCGAGTACCAGAGCCCTGGCCGCCAGCGCACTGTCGCTTTGGCCATGCACACAAAGGGCCCCGCACCTGACGGTGCGGGGCCCTTCGTGTGGTGTCAGCGGGACTCAGACGCCGAAGTACAGCTCGTACTCGAACGGGTGCGGGCGCTGGGCCAGCGGGAGAATCTCGTTCTCACGCTTGTAGTCGATCCAGGTCTGGATGAGGTCCTCGGTGAAGACGTTGCCCTTCGTGAGGAACTCGTGGTCCGCCTCGAGCGCGTCGAGCGCCTCGTCGAGGGAGCCGGGGACCTGCGGGATGCCCTTGGCCTCCTCGGGCGGGAGCTCGTAGAGGTCCTTGTCGACCGGCTCGTGCGGCTCGATGCGGTTCTGGATGCCGTCGAGGCCCGCCATCAGCTGCGCGGCGAAGGCCAGGTACGGGTTGCCGGAGGCGTCGGGCGCGCGGAACTCGATGCGCTTGGCCTTCGGGTTGGTGCCCGTGATCGGGATTCGGATCGCCGCCGAACGGTTGCCGGCCGAGTAGACCAGGTTGACCGGAGCCTCGAAGCCCTTGACCAGCCGGTGGTACGAGTTGATCGACGGGTTGGTGAAGGCGAGCAGCGCCGAGGCGTGCTTCAGGATGCCGCCGATGTACCAGCGGGCGAGGTCCGACAGACCGCCGTAGCCGTTCTCGTCGTAGAAGAGCGGCTTGCCGTCCGACCAGAGCGACTGGTGGGTGTGCATGCCCGAGCCGTTGTCGCCGAAGAGCGGCTTCGGCATGAACGTGGCGACCTTGCCCCACTGGTCGGCCGTGTTCTTGACGATGTACTTGAACTTCAGGATGTCGTCCGCGGCGTGGACCATCGTGTCGAACTTGTAGTTGATCTCCTGCTGGCCGCCGGTGCCCACCTCGTGGTGCGAGCGCTCGAGCTCGAAGCCCGCGTCGATCAGCTTGAGGGTGATGTCGTCGCGCAGGTCGGCGGTCTTGTCGACCGGCGACACGGGGAAGTAGCCGCCCTTGTACGGGGTCTTGTTGGCGAGGTTGCCGCCCTCTTCGTCGCGACCGGTGTTCCAGGCGCCCTCTTCGGAGTCGACCGCGTAGAAGGACTCGTTCTGCGTGACCGAGTAGCGGACGTCGTCGAAGATGTAGAACTCGGCCTCGGGGGCGAAGAACGCGGTGTCCGCGATGCCCGTCGACGCGAGGTACTTCTCGGCCTTCTTCGCCACCTGGCGCGGGTCGCGGCCGTAGATCTCGCCGTTCCGCGGGTTGTAGATGTCGAAGATCATGATGAGCGTGCGCTCGGCGCGGAACTGGTCGACGTACGCCGTGGTGACATCGGGGATCAGCTGCATGTCGGACTCGTGGATCGACGCGAAGCCGCGGATGGAGGAGCCGTCGAACAGCTGGCCGACCGAGAAGAAGTCCTCGTCGACGGTGGATGCCGGGATGTTGAAGTGCTGCTGCACACCGGGCAGGTCCGTGAAGCGGATGTCGAGGAACTTGACGTCGGTGTCCTTGATGAAGGCCAGGACCTCGGAGGAATCGCTGAACATGGGGCCGATCTCCAATGGGTTGGGTGATGTCGGAGGCACCGATCAAGGCACCTCCGATGAGGCTATTGACACGGGGTTTCCCGGACATGACTGGTTTGTTTCGGGCGTGTTACGCCCGGGCGGTCGCCTACGCTGGGGACCATGGCCCGCAGCACTCCCAGTCCGTCCGCGCCCTCCGAGCACCCGGACGGATGGCCGGGCAAGGACCTCGGTCTGCCCGAGTCCGGGCCCCGGAGTGTCGGGCGGATCGGTCGGCGGGTCGTCGCGCTCCTGATCGACGGCGCACTGGCTGACCTGGTGGCCTACGTCACCGGGGTCTGGTCGCCGGTGAACGGTTCGGGCGACATCGCGCACTCCTGGGTGCAGATCGCCATCTTCGCCGTGCTGCAGATCGTGTTCATCTGCCTGCTGTCCGGGTCGTTCGGGCACATCTGCGTCGGGCTGCGGGTCGTCCCGATGCGCGGGGGCTACGTGGGGGTGTGGCGGCCGATCCTCCGGACGGTGCTGCTCTGCCTGGTGGTCCCGGCGCTCATCATCGACCGCGACAGCCGTGGTGCGCACGACCGCATCGCGGGGACGGTGCTCGTCCGACGCTGATCGCGTCGGCCAGGGTCGCGGGTGCGGCGCGCGGGTCGTGGCCGTCGTCCGCGCCCTCGCACCGTGCGAGGTTGCTCATCGGGTGCGAGCATGCCGTCCCCGTGCGCCGTCGGAGTCCCGCACCGAGCTGGCAACCTCGCACGGTTCAGCGAAGGTCGCACGGTGCGGGACTCGCGAACACCCCCGCCCCCGCCGGCACTCCACGCACGCACGGGAACGCCCCCGACCAGATCTGGTCGGGGGCGTCCTCGTCTGTGCGGACTTCGGTCAGCGCGGCCGTCCGGCGCGGGCCCGCATCGGGTCCATGCCCTTCGGGATCGAGGCCGCAGGGCTCTGCGTCAGCGAGTCGAGACGGTTCGCGACCGCCAGGACCTCGTTGCGGTTGAGCGACTTCTTGAGCTTGTTCATGGCACGGGGCAGCTTGTGCAGCGTCAGGCTCTCACCGGTGCCGTCACCCACGTGCAGCACGTGCACGGCGACGTTGGGGACGATGCGCTGGACCTTGCGGCGCTCCTCGTCGACCTGGCGGTTGAGGTTGCTACGCTGGCCCTCGGTGATCAGGACGACACCGGGGCGACCCACGGCGCGGTAGACCGCTGCCTGCGAGCGACCGTGCACCGCGACCGGCATCTCGCTGGAGCGCCACTGACGACGGAGCGAGTTCGACAGCACGGCACCGACGGCGCCGGGCTGGCCTTCGATCTGCGAGTACGCGGCGCGTTCGGCGAGACGGCCGAGCACGATGAGGAAGAGCAGCACACCGAGCAGCACACCGGCGACGATCCACAGGACGATCGCGAGCCAGTTCTGCCCCGGCAGGAGCAGCGCCAGCAGGACGCCGAGGACGACCGGACCGACGAAGGCGAGGGCGAACCACCAGACCGACGACGGGTCGGCCTTCCGGGTCATCTGGAAGACCTGGAACATCTGCTTGAGACGCCCCGGCTCCTTCGCCTTCTTGTCTGTGGAAGAGCTGCGTGCCATGCGAACAGGATACGGCCTCCGTGCGCGCAGGGAGACCGTCGCGTGTCCGGCTGTGCGCGAACACGTCTTGTCCACAGGTGGTGCGGGAGAGCCTGGAGGCCCACGCGCCACCGCCACGCTGGTCACCATGGAGACGAGCACCGACCACCACCCGGATCGCTGGATCGCGACCGGCAAGGAGCACGACGTGCTCAGCTGGGTCGCCGACCGCTCCGCGGCCGCCGAGCGGCACCTCGTCCCGGTGGCCGCGGTCGGTCGGACCCCAACAGGGCATCTCGTGGTCGACCTCGACCGGCCGACCGGCACACCGCTCGTGGCGGCGCTCGACCGGCTCGGCACCCCGACCACCGGCGTCGCGGTGACCCTGACGGTCCCGCTCCTGGAGCTCCTGGTGGCGGTGCACGACGGCGCGGTCCTGCTCGGTGCCGCCGGCGTCGACGACGTGCTGGTGGACGACTCCGGGGCCGTCGTGCTCTGCGACCGCCCGACGAACGCGACGACCCCGACGACCGCGACGACCCCGACGACCCCAACCAACGCGACGACCCCGACGCGCACCGCACACCCCACGCACTCGACAGACGCGACCCGCACCCTCGTGCTCGCAGCCCGGACGGTCTGGGACCGTGTCGACCCGGCCGATCCCGCTCAGCAACCGGTGCTCGACGCGTTGCAGGACGCCCTCGACGGCGACGGGCCGAGCGCACGAGCGGCACTCGACGTCGTCCGTGCCACCGCCGCGCCCCGGCCGTTCCGCTGGACCCCTGTGCCGAGCGACCTCGTGTTCGCCGAACCGCCGGCACCGGACGGGCAGGCCGCACTGCTCGAGCGCCTGCGGGACGTGGTCGAGCACGGCGTCCCGCTCGGAGCCGACCGTCGACTCCCGCTCCGCCGCGTGCTCGTGGGGCTCGTCGTCGCGGTCGGGTCGGTGGTCGCCGCCCTGACCCTGCTCGGCGGCGGGTGACGCGGCTGGTGACGCCGAACCCACCCGGAACGGGAACGGCCCCGGCTCCCACGAGGGGAACCGGGGCCGTCGGCCGTGCTGCTGGGATCAGTACCCGAGGTTCGGGGCGAAGTTGCCCTCTTCGAGACGGTTCTTCACCGCGACGAGGTACCGCGAGGCGTCCGCACCGTCGATGATCCGGTGGTCGTACGACAGCGCCAGGTAGACGAACGAGCGGATGGCGATGGCCTCCTGGCCGTCGACCTTCACGACCGCCGGGCGCTTCGTGACGATGCCGGTGCCGAGGATCGCCGACTGCGGCAGGAACACGACGGGGGTGTCGAACAGCGCGCCACGCGAACCGGTGTTGGTCAGCGTGAACGTGCCGCCGGCCAGCTCGTCGGGCTTGAGCTGGTTGTTCCGGGTGCGCTCGGCGAGGTCCGCGATCGACTTCGAGAACTGCGCCAGGTCCAGCGAGGCCGCGTCCTTGATGACCGGGGTCAGCAGGCCGCGCTCGGTGTCGACCGCGATGGAGACGTTCTCGGACTCCGGGTAGACGATTTCGTCGCCCTCGACCGTGGAGTTGATCTTCGGGTGGGCCTTCAGCGCCTCGGACGCCGCGAGGGCGAAGAACGGCATGAAGGAGAGCTTCGAGCCGGTCTTCTCGAGGAACTCCGCCTTGTGGGCGTCGCGGAACTGCGCCACCTTCGTGACGTCGACCTCGACGACGCTCGTGAGCTGTGCGGTCGAGGTCATCGACTGCACGGCACGCTCGGCGACGACCTTGCGCAGGCGGGTCATCTTCTCGCGGGTCCCGCGCAGCGGCGAGACCTCGGCGACGAACGGGCCGGACGCGGCGGCGGGTGCTGCTGCTGCCGAGGCGGCCGGGGCCTTCGCGGCGGCGGCGAGGACGTCCTCCTTGCGGATGCGCCCCCCGACACCGGAGCCGGTGACCGTGGACAGGTCGACACCCTGCTCGTTGGCGAGCTTGCGCACCAGCGGGGTGACGTAGCCGGAGGCTGCGCCGTCCTGCGTGGGGTTCGGCACCGCGGCGGCGGCCGTGGTGCTCGGCGCGGACGCCGGAGCCGGAGCCGGAGCCGGAGCGGCCTGGGCCGGCACGGCTGCCGGCGGAGCGGCTGCGGGCGGCGGGACCGGTGCGGCGGCCGGGACCGGTGCTGCCGCGGGCGGGGCGGACGGTGCCTGCGGGGCGGCGGGCTGCGTCTGACCGGCGGGAGCGGGCTCGGGCTCGGTGGGCTCGGGCGCGGGGGTCTCGGCCTCCTGCTCCGTGCTCGGAGCGGCCTCGGGCTCCTCGGCCTCGGCAGCGGCGGCGTTCGCGTCGTCGGCGCCGGACGAGTCCGAACCGCCGTCCGACGAGCCGGAGCCGTCACCGATCTTCACGAGGGCGGTGCCGACCTCGACGGTCTCGTCCTCGGGAACGAGGATCTCCTCGACGACGCCGGCGATCGGCGACGGGATCTCGGTGTCGACCTTGTCGGTCGAGACCTCGAGCAGCGGCTCGTCGACCTCGACCCGGTCACCGACGTTCTTCAGCCATCGGGTCACCGTGCCCTCGGTGACGCTCTCGCCGAGCGCCGGGAGGTTGACGGATTCGCTCATCGGGTGGACTCCTCTTCGCGGGGGATTGCAGTGGTTGTTGATGTCATTGTCACAGTGCGCTGACCGGTGCCGGTCACAGCGCGTGCAGCGGCTTGCCCGCGAGGTGCAGGAACGCCTCGCCGAGGGCTTCGTTCTGGGTCGGGTGACCGTGCACCAGGGGAGCGATGTCCTCCGGGTAGGCCTCCCAGTTCACGGCGAGCTGGGCTTCGCCGATGAGCTCGCCGACGCGGGCACCGATCATGCTGACGCCGACGACGGGGCCGTCCACGACGCGCACGACCTTGACGGAGCCGGAGGTCCCGATGATGTGGCTCTTGCCGTTGCCGGCCAGGTTGTACTCGTACGAGTCGACCTTGTCGGCGCCGTACTGCTCCTCGGCCTTGGCCTGCGAGAGCCCGACCGACGCGACCTCGGGGTCGGAGTAGGTGATCTTCGGGATGTTCTTGTCCTCGATGACCACCGGGTTGAGGCCGGCGATCTCCTCGGCGACGAAGATGCCCTGCTGGAAGCCGCGGTGCGCGAGCTGCAGGCCGGGGACGATGTCGCCGACGGCGTAGACGTTGGGGATGTTCGTGGCGAGACGCTCGTTCGTGGTGACGAACCCGCGGTCCATCGCCACACCGACCTCGTCGTAGCCGACGTTCTGCGTGACCGGGCCACGGCCGACGGCGACGAGCAGGACGTCACCGTCGAAGGTCTTGCCGTCCTCCAGCGTGACGACGACGCCGTTCTCGTGCTGCTCGACGCCCTGGAACCGGACACCGAGCGAGAACTCGATGCCGCGCTTGCGGAACGCACGCTCGAGCTGCTTCGACATCGACTCGTCCTCGGCGGGGACCAGGTGCGGCAGGCCCTCGACGATGGTGACCTCGGCCCCGAAGGACTTCCAGACGCTGGCGAACTCGACGCCGATGACGCCGCCGCCCAGGATGACGACCTTGTTCGGGACGTAGTCCATGCGGAGTGCGGTCTCGGAGGTGATCACGCGGCCGCCGATCTCGAGCCCCGGCAGGGACTTCGAGTAGGAGCCGGTCGCGAGCACGATGTTCTTGCCGGTGACGGTCTGGTCGCCGACCTGCACGGTGTTCTGCGAGGTCAGACGACCCCAGCCCTCGACCACGGTGATGCCGCGGGCCTTGATCAGGCCCTGCAGGCCCTTGTACTTGGAGTTGATGATGCCCTGCTGGTAGTCGATGACCTTGGGCACGTCGACACCGGCGAACTCCGCGACCACGCCGTACTTCTCGGCGTCGCGCGTCGCGTCGGCGACCTCGGCCGCGTGCAGCAGTGCCTTCGTCGGGATGCAGCCGCGGTGCAGGCACGTCCCTCCGAGCTTGTCGCCCTCGATGAGCGCGACGCTCATGCCGAGTTCGGCGGCCCGGAGCGCAGCGGCGTACCCACCACTCCCGCCACCGAGGACAACGACGTCGTAAGTCTGTTCCGTCACCTGGTGCAACTCCCTCGTGCGTGTCGGGCCGATCGGGCCCTACGTGGACACCGCGGAGGGCGGCGTCCGACGGTCGGACCGCGTGGTTCCGGTCCCGTCCCGTGCAGTAACGGTGGGAGGCGCGTCGGTGCGCCGTTCCCACCGGTACCAAACCTACTACTCGGACTGGAGGTCTTCTGCGAGAGCGATGAGCGTCCGGACCATCACGCCCGTCGCACCCTTGCCCAACCAGGCGTACCCGCCGCCCTTGTTCTCCGACGGACCCGCGATGTCGAGGTGCGCCCAGGGGACACCCTCGCCGGCGAAGCGCTCGAGGAACTTGCCCGCGAGCAGCATGCCGCCGGCCGGGTTGCCGACCGTGGCGTTGACGATGTCGGCGACGTCGCTGGACAGCCGGGCCTCGAGCTCCTCGGGCAGCGGCATCGGCCAGATCGGCTCCGCGACGCCCTCGGCGACGGCGCGGACCTTCGCGACGAGGTCGTCGCTGCCCATCAGGCCGGTGGTGCGGTCGCCGAGCGCGACGACCTGGGCGCCGGTCAGCGTGGCGACGTCGACGAGCGCGTCGGGCTCCTCGTGCGACGCGGCGGCCATCCCGTCGCCGAGCACCAGGCGGCCCTCGGCGTCGGTGTTCGTGACCTCGACCGTGGTGCCGTTCTTCAGCGTCAGGACGTCGCCCGGGCGGGTTGCGGTGCCGGAGGGCATGTTCTCGGCGAGGGCGAGCCACGCGGTCACGCGTACGTTCAGCCCCAGGCGGGCGGCGGCGACGGTCGCGGCGAGCACCGTGGCGGCACCGGTCATGTCGGTCTTCATGCCGAGCATCGACGCCGCGGGCTTGAGCGAGAGGCCGCCCGAGTCGAAGGTGATGCCCTTGCCCACGAGGGCGAGGTGCTTCGTGGCGGACTCCGGCGCGTACCGGACGACGACCAGGCGCGGGGGACGCGCCGAACCGCGGCCGACACCGAGGATGCCGCCGAAGCCCTGCTCCTCGAGCGCCTGCTCGTCGAGGACCTCGACGGTGAGCGGCAGGTCCGAGGCGAACCCGGTCGCGACGTCGGCGACGTCCTGCGGCCCGAGGTCGCCGGCTGCGGTGTTCACGAGGTCACGCACGAGCGACGCGGCGTCGGCGATGATCGCGGGGCGCACGGCGGCGTCGGCTGCGACGTCGGCCGGGGCGACGACCTCGATGCGCTGGTCACCGCGGGCCGGGGCCTTGGTGCCGGTGCCCTTGTGCCGGGTGAAGGCGTACGCGCCGAGCGCCGCGCCCTCGAGGGCGGCGTCGACGAGCTCGGCCGAGTCGGTGGGCAGGGCGAGCGTGATCGAGTCGACGCGGGGGAGCTGTCGCACGGCGCTGCCGGCCGCAGCGCGGATCGCCGCGGCACCCGTGGCGGAGCCGAGCCCGATCAGCGCGACCGACTTCGCACCGACGCCGGTGGCGGGCAGGCGGACGAGCTGGTCCTTCGCGCCGGTGACCCCGATCGCGGCGAGGTCGAGGCCGGCGAGGGCGTCGAGCGTGCCGAGGGCGGTGGGGGCGAGCACAGCGGCGCTGTCGGCCTCGCCGGACGAGCCCGGACGGACCCCGACGACGAGCACGTCGGCGGTGGTGGTCTCGGGGGGTGAACTGGTGGTGGAGAGCGTCGGTCGGACCATGCTCCAACCCTACCGACGGCCTGTTCGCTGTCGGCGTGGTCGTCGCGCACCGGGGACGTCGGAGGCCCCGCCTAGCATGGGGACGGTGAACCACCCCGAGGAGCTCTACACGTTCGACGCGGACGCCCCGACCGTGCCAGCAGGGTTGCACCTGATCGCCGGGCTGACCGGTTTCGCCGATGCCGGATCGGCCGTGGCGCAGGTGACGAACTCGATCCTCGAGGACCTCGACACCGAGCTCGTCGCCGAGTTCGACCCGGACGTGCTGCTCGACTGGCGGGCCCGTCGCCCGGTCATCACCTTCGAGCACGACCACATCAGCGCCGTCGAGCCGCCCCGTCTGGCCCTGCACCTGGTGCGCGACGAGATCGGCCAGCCGTTCCTGTTCCTGTCGGGCTACGAGCCGGACTTCCAGTGGAACCGCTTCGTCCGCGCCGTCACCGGGCTCGCCGCCGACCTGCAGGTCGCCGACACCACGTGGGTGCAGTCCATCCCGATGCCGGTCCCGCACACCCGTCCGATCAGCCTGACCGTCTCCGGCACCCGGGCCGACCTCGTCGAGCAGATGAGCGTCTGGAAGCCCGAGACCCAGGCGCCGGCGAACGTCCTGCACCTGGTCGAGCACCGCCTCGCCGAGACGGGCGCGCAGGTCACCGGGCTCGTGCTGCTCGTGCCGCACTACCTGTCCGACACCGAGTTCCCCGACGCCGCCGTCGCGGCGCTGTCCGGCATCGCCGCCGCGACCGGGCTCATCTTCCCGACGGACGCCCTGCGCGAGTCGGGCCGCGAGTTCCTCACCCGCGTCGAGGAGCAGGTGGCCGGCAACCCCGAGCTGCAGCGCCTGGTCTCCGTGCTCGAGGAACGGCACGACACGTACATGGAGGGCAACCCCGTCGCGTCGCCGCTCACCGGCGTCGACGGCGAGGTGCCGACCGCCGACGCCATCGCGGCCGAGCTCGAGCGCTTCCTCGCCGACCGGCGTACCCAGGGCGACGCGACCGACTGACCGTCGCGGGATCCGGACGTCCCCACAGGGCGGCCTGGAGGCCCGTGGCGGCCCCGCACCGCGCCTCCAGGCCGTCCTCCGGTCGCCCGTACGACGTGACGCGCGTCGACGACGCTCGTCGCGCATCGACGCGGGGACACGTCGGTAGCCTGGTCCGGTGAACTCCCGTCGTGCCTTCCTGATCTGGGGCGTCGCGGTCCTCGCGTACGTCCTCGCCGTGGTGCAGCGGTCCTCGCTCGGGGTCTCCGGTGTCGACGCGCAGGACCGGTTCGCCGTCTCCGCCGCCGTCCTCTCGACTCTCGCCGTCGTGCAGATCGCCGTCTACGCGGGGCTGCAGATCCCGGTGGGGATCGCGCTCGACCGCGTGGGCCCACGCCGGCTGGTGCTCCTCGGCGCCGCGCTGCTGGTCGTCGGACAGGCGATCGTCGCGGTGTCCCCGTCGATCGGGCCGGCCATCGCGGGGCGGGTGCTCGTCGGTGCCGGTGACGCCATGACCTTCATCTCGGTGATCCGCCTGGTGCCGATGTGGTTCAGCGGCCGGATCCTGCCGCAGATCTCGCAGTGGACGGGCAACCTCGGGCAGATCGGCCAGATCCTGTCGGCGTTCCCGTTCGCCGTGCTCCTGCACACGGTGGGCTGGACCCCGGCGTTCGGCGTGGCGGCCGCGGCCAGCGCGGTCGGCCTGGTGCTCGCCGCGGTCTTCGTGCGGAACGGTCCCGTGCCGGTGCGGACGGACACCATCCCGCTGCCGCACTCGTGGGGCGCCGCGTTCAGCACCTTCGGGCACGCGCTCCGACGCCCGGGCACGCAGCTCGGGTTCTGGTCGCACTACGTCACCCAGTCGTCGGGCACGGTGTTCTCGTTGCTGTGGGGCGTGCCGATGCTCCGGGGGCTCGGGTACTCCCCGGGTGAGGCTGCCGGGTTCCTCACGATCATCGTGGTCGTCGGGTTCGTCGCCGGTCCGGTGCTCGGCGTGCTCTGCGCGCGGTTCCCGATGCGCCGGTCGAACCTGGTGCTCGGCGTGGTCGTCCTGCTCGCGGTGCTCTGGACGGCGATCCTGCTCTGGCCCGGGCACCCACCGACGTGGTTGCTCGTGCTGCTCGTCGTCGCGATGGGGATCGGTGGGCCCGGTTCCCTGATCGGCTTCGACTTCGCCCGGACCTTCAACCCCGTCGGATCGCTCGGTTCGGCGAACGGCGTCGTGAACGTCGGCGGCTTCCTGGCGGCCTTCGTGATGATGTACCTGATCGGCGTCGTCCTCGACATCGCTGCGCGGGCTTCGGGCACCGAGGTGTTCGCCTGGGAGAACTTCCGGACCGCCCTCACCGTGCAGTACGTCGTGGTCGGTTTCGGCGTCGGGATGCTCCTGCACGCCCGCCGTCGGACCCGCCGGGTGCTGCATTCGGAAGAGGGAATACGCGTCGGACCACTCTGGGTTGCACTCGTTGCACGCCTGCGGAAGCGGCACGTGCAATAATGATCACGGACCCGTTCGGGACCCCTGTCTGTCGGAACACTTCGGTGCGCCGGTGAACTCGGGGGACTTGACATGGGTCCTAGTGCTGCCCGGAACGGTAGGACTCGTACGACGCGGGGGACTGCGGCGCGGGACCTGGGCGGCGAGGGAGGCCACGACCCCACGAACGTGGCACGACGAGAGAGGTGATCGCATGGCTGCCCGGAGCACGACGATCGATCCCACGAAGGACACCGAGCCCGAGGGCGCTGTGGCAGAGGACGCCACGGACACCGAGGGCACCGCAGCGCCGAAGAAGCGCGCCACGAAGGCCCCCGCCAAGAAGGCGCCCGCCAAGAAGGCGGCGCCCAAGGCGAAGAAGACCGACGCCGTCGACGAGGCGATCGCCTCCGACGAGCCCGTCGAGGAGCCGACCGACGACACCGACGACACCGACGACAAGACGGCCAAGCCGGACGCCGCTGCTGCGGTCGCAGCCGGTGCGCTCGTCATCTCGCAGACCGACGACGACGAGGCGCCGGTCTACTCGACGACCATCACGGGTGCCACCGCCGACCCGGTGAAGGACTACCTCAAGCAGATCGGCAAGGTCGCCCTGCTCAACGCCGAGCAGGAGGTCGAGCTCGCGATGCGCATCGAGGCCGGCCTGTTCGCCGAGGACAAGCTGCAGCACGCGACGGGGCTCTCGAAGCCCGCCGAGCGTGAACTGCGCTGGGTCGCCCGTGACGGACAGCGTGCGAAGTCGCACCTGCTCGGCGCGAACCTCCGCCTGGTCGTCTCGCTCGCGAAGCGCTACACCGGTCGTGGCATGCAGTTCCTGGACCTCATCCAGGAGGGCAACCTGGGCCTGATCCGTGCGGTCGAGAAGTTCGACTACACCAAGGGCTTCAAGTTCTCGACCTACGCGACGTGGTGGATCCGTCAGGCCATCACCCGTGCCATGGCCGACCAGGCCCGCACCATCCGCATCCCGGTGCACATGGTCGAGGTCATCAACAAGCTCGCCCGCGTCCAGCGGCAGATGCTGCAGGACCTCGGTCGCGAACCCACTCCGGAAGAGCTCGCCCGCGAGCTCGACATGACCCCGGAGAAGGTCGTCGAGGTCCAGAAGTACGGCCGTGAGCCGATCTCGCTGCACACGCCCCTGGGCGAGGACGGCGACTCGGAGTTCGGTGACCTCATCGAGGACACCGAGGCGGTCGTGCCAGCCGACGCGGTGGGCTTCACGATGCTGCAGAAGCAGCTCGAGAGCCTGCTCGACTCCCTGTCCGAGCGCGAGGCGGGCGTCATCCGCATGCGCTTCGGCCTCGGTGACGGCCAGCCGAAGACGCTCGACCAGATCGGTGACACGTTCGGCGTGACGCGTGAGCGCATCCGTCAGATCGAGTCCAAGACGATGGCGAAGCTCCGCCACCCGTCGCGGTCGCAGTCGCTGCGCGACTACCTCGAGTAAGCCGGCATGCGCTTCTTCATCCCGATCCTGATCGGGCGGATCCTCCGTGCTCTCGCTCGTGCGCGGGGCGGCGGGTCCGCCTACCCGGGGTTCATCGTCCTGAAGCTCGTGCCGGACTTCCTGCAGCACGTGACGAAGCAGTTCCCGAACGGCGTCGTCTTCGTGCTCGGCTCGAACGGCAAGTCGACGACGACGCACATGATCTCCGACATCGTGCGTGCCCACGGGCTGCGGGTCTTCACGAACCCGTCCGGCGCGAACCTGCCGCAGGGCATCGCGTCGGCCCTGCTGTCCGAGGTCTCGCTGACCGGTCGCCTGAAGGCGGACATCGGCATCCTCGAGGTCGACGAGGCCTTCGCGGTCGAACTCGCCGGCATCCTGTCGCCCTCGACGGTGACGATGCTCAACGTGCAGGTCGACCAGCTGTACCGGTTCTTCGAGACCGAGCGCGTGGCGACGATGATGCTCGACACCGCCGCACTGTCGACGGCGAACGTCATCACCAACCACGACGACCAGTTCCTCGACGCCTACTCCGGTACCTCCGGGCAGCGTGTCCTGCGGTTCGGTGCGAGCGACGAGGTCATCGCCGCAGCGCCGAACGGCCTGCAGAACGCCGACTCGTTCGACGCCGGTGACCGTGCTCAGCACACCGCCGACGCCGAGGTCGTGGCCCACACGGGCGACGGCGCGACGATCCGCTTCGACGGCGCCGAGATCCCGGTCCGCCTGCCCGCCCGTGGCCTGCACTACGCGGTCGACGCCGCTGCGGCCACCGCGACGGCGAGTGCGGCCCTCGGTGCGCAGTTCCGCGCGGACGCCGTGACCAAGGCCTTCGGGACGATGAAGCCCGCGTACGGCCGCGGTGAGCGACTGCCCATCGCGGGCGAGTCCGCCGAGTTCACGATGTTCAAGAACGCCGCGAGCCTGCAGCTCAACCTCGACGCCCTGCCGGACCAGCCCGAGCAGGTCCTCATGGCGATCGACGAGGGCACGCCCGACATCTCCTGGATCTACGACATCGACTTCTCGAAGCTCGACCACGTGGACGTCGTCTCCGGTGACAAGGCGTGGCAGATCGCGATCGCGCTCGAGCACGCCGGTGTCCGCATCGGCCGGGTCGAGCCCGACGTCGAAGCAGCCATCAAGCACATGGAGCAGCTCGGCTCGACGACCCGCGGGACGAAGAACTTCATCGTCAACTACGAGATCATGATGATCGCCCGCAAGGCCCTCGGCCACCCGGACATGGAGAAGACCGCATGACGGCCGATCGGCTGACGATCCTGCACGTCTACCCCCGGCAGATGGGCGTCTCGGGCGACCGTGGCAACGTCGCGGCGCTGGTCCGCCGTGCGGCCGCCGCGGACATCGAGACCCAGGTCCTCGAGTACGCGCCCGGTGACGACCTGCCGACCACGGCGGACGTCGTCGTCATCGGCAACGGTCCGCTCAGCGCGATGCGTTCCCTGGGCGACGACGTCACACGCATCGGTGGCGCTCTCCGCGCGTTCGCGACCGATGGTGTGCCGGTGCTCGCCGTCGGCGGTGGGTTCGACCTCGCGACGAACGAGGTCGTGCCGACCGAGGGTGCGCCGGTCGCCGGCTTCGGCGTGTTCGACGCTCGAGCAGTCCGCGGTGCCGAGCGCCGCGTGAACTACTTCGTCCTCGAGACCCGGTACCCGCTGCTCCCCGGAGCACCGAAGCGTCTCGCCGGCTTCGAGGACCACGCCACCCGCATCGAGCTCGCAGCCGGCGTCACGCCCTTCGCCGACGTCGTCTCCGGCGGCGGCAACCAGGCCGGCTCCCCGGTCGAGGGCGCGATCGTCGGGAACTCCTTCGGCACGCACACCCAGGGTCCGGTCCTGCCGCTCAACCCGCAGTTGACCGACGGCGTCCTCGCTGCAGCGACCGCACGCCTCGGCCGTGAGTACGCACCGGACGCCGAGCGCACGGCGACCATCGACCGCTACGCACGCGAAGCGCGAGCCACGGTCGACCGCTACGTCGACAAGGCGTTCAAGCGCATCGCCTGACGCACGAAGCAGAAGGCCGGGTCCCGACGGGGCCCGGCCTTCGTCGTCTCCGCGCGTTCTGAACCCGGCTGCAGACAGACAGGAGGCGCGGTGCCAGCTGGCACCGCGCCTCCTGTCCGTGTGTCGGTCGCGACTACTTCGACTCGTAGAGTCGGCTGCTCTCGTCGTGCCACTCGATGGCGGTCGCCGCGAGCTTGTCCTTGAACTCGGCGCCGTGGTGGGCGCAGAAGTAGAGCTCGCCGCTCGACATGGTGGCTCGGATGTAGGCCTGCGCCCCGCAGCTGTCGCAACGGTCGGCGGCGGTCAGCTGGTGGTTGCTGACTTCGTCGATGGAGGGGTCCTGCACGGTCTGGGTCATTGCTGTGCTCCTCACGGATCGCAGGTGGTGCCGGGTGGTTGCACCATTTCAACACGTGATGCCTGAGAGCGACGCATTGTCGGCGCCTGTTTCGCTCAGCGCGGATCGCTTGGCCCCAGTGCGAGTGTCCACACGGTGCTGTCGGTGCCGCTCGGTAAACTCCGACGGTGAGCTCCGACTACTCCGCACGCCATCTCTCCGTCCTCGAAGGGCTCGAGGCGGTCCGGAAGCGGCCGGGCATGTACATCGGCTCGACGGACTCCCGGGGTCTCATGCACTGCCTGTGGGAGATCATCGACAACTCGGTCGACGAAGCCCTCGCGGGGCACGGTGACGAGATCGGTGTCGTGCTGCACGCCGACGGCTCGGTCGAGGTCCGGGACACCGCCCGGGGCATCCCCGTCGACGTGGAACCGAAGACCGGCCTGACCGGGGTCGAGGTCGTGTTCACCAAGCTGCACGCCGGCGGCAAGTTCGGCTCGGGGTCGTACGCGGCTTCGGGTGGCCTGCACGGCGTCGGCGCCTCGGTGGTGAACGCGCTGTCGGAGCGCCTCGACGTCGAGGTCGACCGGGGCGGCAAGACCTACGCCATGTCGTTCCACCGCGGCGAGCCGGGCATCTTCGACGACAGCAAGGGCATCGGCCCGGACGCCCCCTTCGCGCCCTTCACCTCTGGTAGCGAGCTGCGTGTGGTGGGCAAGGTCAAGAAGGGTGTCACCGGCTCCCGGATCCGCTACTGGGCGGACCGCCAGATCTTCACCGCCGACGCCCGGTTCAGCACCGACGACCTCGTCACGCGGGCACGCCAGACCGCGTTCCTCGTGCCCGGGCTCGGCATCACCATCACCGACGAGCGCGCGGCGTCGATCGACGCCGCTGCCGCCCGGGCCGAGGCGACGGGCACCACCGTGGCCGCGGGGCCGGTGGTGGAGCGCTTCCGGTACGAGGGCGGGATCGGTGAGTTCGTCGAGCACCTCGCCGTCGACAGCCCCCTCACCGACGTCTGGCGCGTGCAAGGGACCGGCACCTTCACCGAGACCGTGCCGATGCTCGACGACAAGGGCCACATGGTCTCCACCTCGGTCGAGCGCGAGTGCGAGGTCGACCTGGCGCTCCGCTGGGGCAGTGGCTACGAGACCGTGTTCCGCAGCTTCGTCAACATCATCGCGACGCCGAAGGGCGGCACCCACCAGGCCGGGTTCGAGTCGGGCGTCGTCAAGGCGGTCCGTGCCCAGGTCGAGGCGAACGCCCGCAAGCTCAAGGTCGGGCAGGACAAGCTCGACAAGGACGACGTCCTCGCCGGCATGACCGCCGTGCTGACCGTGCGCCTGCCCGAGCCGCAGTTCGAGGGACAGACGAAGGAGATCCTCGGCACCCCGGCGGTCCGCAAGATCGTCGACCAGGTCGTGTCGAAGCGCATCACCGAGATCCTCACCTCGACGCAGCGCACCGAGAAGGCACAGTCGGCCGCCCTGCTCGAGAAGGTCGTGTCCGAGATGAAGACCCGCATCTCGGCGCGGGCCCACAAGGAGACGCAGCGCCGCAAGAACGCGCTCGAGAACTCGTCGCTGCCGACGAAGCTCGCCGACTGCCGCTCGCAGGAGACCGAGGGCACGGAGCTCTTCATCGTCGAGGGCGACTCGGCCCTGGGTACCGCGAAGCTCGCCCGCAACAGCGAGTACCAGGCGCTGCTGCCGATCCGCGGCAAGATCCTCAACGTGCAGAAGGCGTCCGTGTCGGACATGCTCTCGAACGTCGAGTGCGCGTCGATCATCCAGGTCATCGGCGCCGGTTCGGGCCGTACGTTCGACATCGACCAGGCCCGCTACGGCAAGATCATCATCATGTCGGACGCCGACGTCGACGGCGCCCACATCCGCACGCTGCTGCTGACGCTGTTCTTCCGGTACATGCGGCCGATGATCGAGCAGGGCCGGGTCTTCGCCGCCGTGCCGCCGCTGCACCGGGTCGTCGTGGTGAACCGCGGCAAGCCGAACGACACGCTGTACACGTACTCCGAACAGGAGCTGCAGACGGTGCTGAAGAAGCTCGAGAAGACGGGCAAGAAGTACCAGGAGCCGATCCAGCGGTACAAGGGTCTCGGCGAGATGGACGCCGACCAGCTCGCGGAGACCACGATGGACCGCGCGCACCGCACCCTGCGTCGGGTGAACGTGACCCATGCCGAGGGCGCTGCGAAGGTGTTCGAGCTGCTCATGGGCAACGACGTCGCGCCGCGCAAGGAGTTCATCCTGGCCGGCGAGGGCCTGGACCGCGACCGCATCGACGCGTAGCGCGTCGCGAAAGCGACACCGCTCGGCCGACGCGCGCGGTCCATCCTGCGGAAGCGACAGAACCCCGCCGACTGTCGGCGGGGTTCTGTCGCTTTCGCGATGGCGGACGGGAGGCCCGTGGGGGGGGCCGCCCCGCGCCTCCAGGCGGGTGTGCCCTGCGTTCTCACGCGCTGGGCGACACCTCACGGGGCCCGCAGGGCGTGAGGTGTCGCCAGGCGCGAAAGGTGGCGGACGCCAGCGCGCGCCTACGCCTCGCCGGCGGTGCCGTCGAGCGTCGCGGCGCTGCCGCCGATCGAGCCGATGACCGCCTCGAGCGGTGCACCCGACCCGTCACGCTTCGACAGCCAGTCGGGCAGGGTCCGCGCGGCGCCGTCCGTGCCGACGGCGTGCGGCGGCGCGATGCCGGCCCAGCCCACGGTGAGCCCGTCCTCGCCCTTCAGGAACGCGTGTGCCCGGACACCCTGGGTGGCACGGCCCTTCGCCGGGAACTCCGACAGTGCGGACACCTTGGCGCGGCCGGCGTCGGTGCCGGGCAGTGCGGTCGAGGTGGTGGACACCGTGGCGACCACGGCGTCGTCGGAGCGTGCGACCGAGCCGAACCAGATCACCGAGGCACCGTCGGCCAGGGCCATGCCGGCCACGCCACCGGCGGGCAGCCCCTGCGCCCGGACGACGGACGCCGGGAACCGCAGCAGCTGCGCGTTCGAGCTGATGAACACGAGGTCGTCGGACTCCGGGGCCTGGGCAGCGCCCACCACCTCATCACCGGGCTTCAGGCCGATGGCGACGAACTCGGGCTTGTCCGGCCAGGCGCCTGGGACGACGCGCTTCACCACGCCGTGTGCGGTGCCGATCGCCAGCGAGTCCGACGACGCGCCGGACAGGTCGACGATCGCCACGACCGTCTCGCCCTTGGTGAGCGCCAGGAGGTCGGTGACCCGGACGCCGGCGTCGAGCCGGACCGCAGCGGGCGGTACGGCGGGGACGTCGACGGGGGAGAGCCGGAGGACACGACCGGTCGAGGTGATCGCGCCGATCTGTCCCCGCACCGTGCTCACCACGGCAGAGCGGACGGCGTCGTGCTTCGAGCGCTTCGGCACGCGGACGATGCCGAGCTCCGACGTCGGGATGTCGACGCGGATGAGCCGTCCGGTTGTCGAGAGCAGCACGCGGCAGGGAGAGTCGGCGATCTGCAGGGACTCCGGGTCGACCGCGGCCTTCCGACCGCCCTTCACCGGGGCGTCGGCCTCGGTGAGCAGCGTGCGCCGCGGGGTCGCGAACTTGTCGGACACCTCGGTCAGCTCGAGCGCGACCTGCGCGCGGAGCCGTTCGTCGGACGCCAGCAGTTCCTCGAGGGCGGCGATGTCGGCGAGCAGCTGGTCGCGCTCGGCCTCGAGCTCCATCCTCGAGAACTTCGTCAGGCGGCGCAGGCGCAGCTCGAGGATGTACTCGGCCTGCACCTCGGACAGGTCGAAGACGTCGCGGAGGCGGTTGCGCGCCGCCTCGGAGTCGTCGGAGGTGCGGATGACCTGGATGACCTCGTCGATGTCGAGGATCGCGATGAGCAGGCCTTCGACCAGGTGCAGCCGTTCCTTGCGTCGTGCCAGCCGGTACTGCGACCGCCGGGTGACGACGTCGAGCCGGTGCTTCACGTAGACGTCGAGCAGCTCGCGGAGCCCGAGGGTGCGCGGCGACCCGCCGACCAGGGCGACGTTGTTGATGCCGAAGCCGTCCTCGAGCGGGGTGTGCTTGTAGAGCTGCTCGAGCACGGCGGTGGGGTTGAAGCCGCTCTTGATGCCGATGACGAGCCGGAGCCCGTGGTTGCGGTCGGTCAGGTCGTTGACGTCGGAGATGCCGACGAGCTTCTTGGACTGGACGCCGTCCTTGATCTTCTCGATGACGCGTTCGGGGCCGACCAGGTACGGCAGCTCGGTGACGACGAGTCCCACCTTGCGCGGGGTGAGGTTCTCGACGCTCACCTTGGCGCGGGTGCGGAACGATCCACGGCCGGTGGCGTAGGCGTCGCGGACCCCGGAGAGCCCGACGATGGTGCCGCCGGACGGCAGGTCGGGGCCGGGCACGAACTCCATGAGCTCTTCGAGGCTGGCCTGCGGGTTCATGAGCAGGTGCTTCGCGGCCTCGACGACCTCGCCGAGGTTGTGCGGCGCCATGTTCGTCGCCATGCCGACCGCGATGCCGGAGGCGCCGTTGACGAGCAGGTTCGGGAACGCCGCCGGCAGCACGCCCGGCTGCATGATCTGGTTGTCGTAGTTCGGGACGAAGTCGACGACGTCCTCGCCCAGGCCCTCGGTCATCGCCATCGACGGTTCGGCGAGCCGCGCCTCGGTGTACCGGGCGGCAGCAGGGCCGTCGTCGAGGGAGCCGAAGTTGCCGTGGCCGTCGACGAGCGGCACGCGCATCGTGAACGGCTGGGCCATGCGGACCAGCGCGTCGTAGATCGCGCCGTCGCCGTGCGGGTGCAGCTTGCCCATCACCTCGCCGGTGACGCGAGCGCTCTTGACGTGTCCGCGGTCGGGCCGCAGCCCCATCTCGGCCATCTGGTACAGGATGCGACGCTGCACCGGCTTCAGGCCGTCGCGCGCGTCGGGCAGCGCCCGTGAGTAGATGACGGAGTACGCATACTCGAGGAAGGAGCCCTGCATCTCCTCGGAGACGTCGACGTCCTCGATGCGCTCACCGTCGGGCAGGCCGACTACGTCCGTGCGTGCCATGGCACCTTTCTGGAGAACCGGAGTCGTCTGGGAGACTCGTGGGATGGGAACAAGCGTACCGACGGCCCCCGACGCCGTCGCGAACCTCGCCGACGTCTTCCCGAGTTGCCTCGTGGCGCTCGGCGCTGCGGACGACGCGTGGTTGCGGAACGACGGCCTGGAGGCCCGGATCACCCTCCGCCCCGCCCGCTCGGCGATCGTCGTGCTGGTCGACGGCCTCGGTTCCGCCGCGCTGGCGGCGCGCGCCGGGCACGCCCGCTGGCTGACCGGCGCGAAGGGCACCGGCACCGCGAAGAAGCTGCGGAGCGGGTTCCCGACGACGACCGCGGCCGCGCTGAGCACCCTGACCACCGGCCGCTCGCCCGGTACCCACGGCGTCGTCGGGTACAGCGGTTGGAACCCGGACACCGGTGCCGTGATGAACCTGCTCGGCGGCTGGGACACCGAGGTGCCCGCCGACTGGTTCCTGACGCAGACCCTGTTCACCCGGGCCGCGGAGCTCGGGCTCGACCCCGTCGTCGTCGGGCCGGACCGGTACCGCTCGTCCGGGATGACCGCGAACGTGCTCGGCGGCGCCCGGTACGTGCCGGCGGACACCATCTCGCAGCGTGTCGACGCCGCACTGGCCGAGACCGCTACCGGCCGCTCGCTCGTCTACCTGTACGTGCCGGAGCTCGACTCCATCGGGCACAAGTACGGTTGGCAGTCCGACCGGTGGACGGCCGCCCTCGAGCTGCTCGACGGGGAACTCGCCCGCCTCGATGCCCGGACCGCCGACGACGTGGGGGTCCTGGTGACGGCGGACCACGGTGTGCTCGACGTGCCGGACCACGCGAACATCGCCATCGACCCGCCGCTGCTCACCGACGTCGTCGGCGTCGCGGGGGACCCGCGCTGCCGCCAGCTCACCGTCGCACCCGGCACGGACGTCCGCGCCCTGGTCGGTGCGTTCCGGGCGCGCTACGGGAAGAAAGCGTCCGTCGCGAGCCGTGCCGAGGCGATCGAGGCCGGGTGGTTCGGGCAGGTGTCCGACCAGGTGGTGCCGCGCATCGGGGACGTGCTCGTCGTGGCGCGCGGCTCGTGGGCGTTCAACGACGACCGTGCCCTGCGCGAGGACGAGACGCCGAAGCGCATGATCGGCCAGCACGGCGCGATGACCGACGAGGAGACGATCGTGCCGCTCCGGCTCGCCGGCGCGTTCGCCCACTAGGGACGTCAGCGCCGACGGTCGGTGAGCGTGCCGATCAGGCGGGGTCGTCGTCCGGGCGGGTGCCGAAGACGATCTCGTCCCAGCTCGGCATCGAGCGGCGGTTGCGCTTCTTGCGTTCGCCACGGCTCTCGGGCTCGGGCGCCGAGGCCGGACGGGCATCGGTCGACTGCGGTGCGGTGTCGTGCGCGCCGCCGTCCTCGAAGCCCTGCAGCGGGATGTCGACGACGCTGATGGACGTGCCGCGGGCGGACTCGTCGCGCTGCTCGCCGAAGGACGCGGCTTCGCGCTCACCGCGGCGACGGCGGAGCGCCTCGAGCAGGTCGGCGGTCTCGTTGCCGGGAGCACGCTCTTCCACGGCGGCCTGGCCGATGCGGGGCAGCGGTGCACGGAGCGGCGCGTGCTGGGACGGCTCGGGCTCCGCGGCCGGCTGCTCCGGCTCGTCGACGCGGAAGGCGCCGGAGTCGAAGCGGGTGCCGTCGTCGTCCTGCTGCTCGAACTCGACCGCACGCAGACGCGGGGCGATGCCCTCGTCGTCGGTGTGCGAGAGCCGGTGCGCGTCACCGTTGTCCGGCACGAGGGTCGAGGTCTTGGGGTCGAAGTGCCACTGGGCGTCGTGCTCGACCTCGCCAGCGGTGTAGCGGACGCGGACCTGCCAGCCGCTCTCCGGGTGCTTCCAGGAGCCCCAGGTGATCGCGGTGGCCTCGCCGGCCTCGAGCTTCGCGGTGATCGCGGGCCCGAAGGTGTCGGGGGCCTCGTCGTCGACCGGGGTGACCGGGACGCGGTGCGAGGCGTCGAGGATGAAGGCGCGCTCGGCGAGGACCGGGCCCTCGAAGCGGCGGACGTACTCGACGTCGACGTCGAGCGCGGCGGCCACGTCGGCGGCGTCGGCGCCACCACGGATGCGCGCCTGGACGTCCTTGGGGGAGACCCGCTTCTGCGGACCGGCGTCGGGGTTCGCCTGGCGCACCTGGCCTGCCAGCGACGACGTGACGGGCAACCGGAACTCGGTGCCGCCGTCGGTCGCCAGGAGGAGTGCGCCGGACTCGACTCCGATGACTCTCACGTCTTGCATGGTTCCGCCTTCCCAGCGTCGCGTACGGTCCTGCTGTCGTACCCCGTGAGTATGCAGGGACGACGGGCGGTTTCCGGGGAGGCGCACGGGCGTGCCGCGGACATCCGCACGGCCGATCCCGGGCGTGCGGCGCTCCGGCAACGGGTGTCGGGAATGTCCGGTTCCGGTCATGGGTTGCACAGCCAGCACGACCCGCCGCAGCACTCGGTTTGCGCTCTGGCGGGGCGTGGTGCAAACTGTCGCCGCCGATCACCCGGCGACGACCTCTCGATACGAGAAATGGATGGGCATGGCCACCGATTACGACGCCCCCCGGAAGACCGACGACAACTCTGACTCAGAGTCGATCGAGGCCCTCAAGGAGCGCGTTCCCGACAAGATGTCGGGGGTCGTCGACGATGATTCCGACAACCCCGGCAGCTTCGAACTCGCCGGGCAGGACCTCAGCGACGTCGACCTCGACGTCGTGGTGCTGCCCCCGCAGGTCGATGAGTTCACCTGCGTCGAGTGCTTCCTCGTGAAGCACCGCTCCCAGCTCGACCACGAGTCGAAGCTCGGACCGGTCTGCGCGGAGTGCGCTTCGCTCTAGCGAGCGCAGCCGCGTCGCTCTCGACGCAACGATCAGCGAAGGCCCCGCATCCTCCAGGGATGCGGGGCCTTCGTCGTGTGCTGCGAGGCGGGGCCGAGTCGCGCCTCCAGGCCGTGGGCAGTGGCCCGTCAGGACCGCAGCGCCTCGACGACCTTGCCCGGGTGCCGGACGCTGACCAACCAGTAGGGCGTCGGGTCCGCGGCGTCGCGCACCTCGACCTTGACGACCCCGCGCACGTAGCCGCGGAAGAGGGTCCAGGCGCGGGCGTCGAGTGCCGGCCCGCGCTGATCGGTGGCCGCTGCGCCCTCGAACGCCTCGGTCGTGCCGACGAGCGCGCGGGGGAGGTGTGCCTTGCCCGCGCGGAACTCGGTGTCGGTGACCTCGATGGTGGGTGCGAGTGCCCACAGGAGGACGAGGACCCCGAGCTCCATCCCGATCGCCACGAGGACGCCGGCCAGGACGCTGATGGGGAGGAAGACGAGCAGGGTGGCGGGGATGACGAGCGCCGTCGCCAGGTAGAGGGCGGGCGGGGCCCAGAGTCGTTCGCGGTACAGGGTCACGGGTCCATTCGATCACGAGCGAGCGAGGTCACGGAACGGTCACGGCTGCACTACCCTCGTCACGTGACCGAACCAGTCGACGTCCTCTGGACCGGGGAGCACGCTCCCGGCCACGCCCACCCCGGCGACGCGGGTGCCGATCTCGTCTCCACCGAGGCCTTCGTGCTGCAGCCGGGGGAGCGACACCTGGCCGCCACGGGCCTGCGCATCGCGCTGCCCGACGGGTACGCCGCGTTCGTGGTCCCACGGAGCGGCCTGGCGGCGAAGCACGGCATCACGATCGTGAACAGCCCCGGCACCGTCGACTCCGGCTACCGCGGGGAGATCAAGGTCGCCCTGCTCAACACCGACCAGACGGAACCGTACGAGGTACACGTCGGCGACCGCATCGCCCAGCTGATCGTGATGCCGGTGCCGCAGGTGACCTACACCCGGGTCGACGAGCTGCCGGACAGCGTCCGCGGACAGGGCGGGTTCGGCTCGTCGGGCTACGGTGACCGGAGCGACGCCGTGACCGGTGCCGCCGCAGACGCTCAGGAAGGAACGCGCGCATGAAGTTCGGCCGACGCAAGCGGGACGAGGTCGAGGTGGCGGACGCCGTCGCCGACGACATCGAGGTCGCGGACACGTCCCCCGAGGTCGACATCGCGACGGATGCCGACGCGGACCTCGACGAGGTCGACGCGGTCGCCCCGACGGACAAGTCCGCTCCGGAGGACCGGGCCGAGAACGGCCCCCACGACGAGACCGAGGCGAACCTGGTCCGCCCCTACGTCGACCTGGGCGGGGTGAAGGTGCTCCCGCGCGAGGGCCTGCACCTGCGCCTCGAGGTCGAGGAGGGCTCGCAGCGCGTCGTCGCGGTCGGGCTCGACTACGACGAGTCCACGCTGCAGGTCCAGCCGTTCGCGGCGCCCCGGTCCACCGGCCTGTGGCACGAGATCCGCGCGCAGATCGCCGAGCAGATCGAGCGCCAGGGCGGTGTCGTGACCGAGGTCGACGGCCCGTTCGGCCCCGAACTCCGCGCGTCGGTCCCGGTCGCCGTGGACGGCGACGGCGGCACCGCCGGCTCCCGCCCGGCCCGCTTCGTCGGCGTCGACGGCCCGCGCTGGTTCCTGCGCGGCGTGATCGCCGGCAAGGCCGCCGAGCAGCCCGAGGACGCGAGCGAGATCGAGGAGCTGTTCCGCAGCGTCGTCGTCGTGCGCGGCACGACGCCGATGCCGCCGCGCGACCTCATCCCGCTGCACATGCCCAAGTCGACGCAGACCGCGATCTGACCGACTGACGACCAACCCCGCCTGGAGGCACGGTGCCGGACCACGACGACACCCCACGACCCGAGACGGCTGGCTCCGACCCCGCTGCACCGGCGGCTGAGTCATCGGTGGCGCCGGCGGTTGAGCCCTCGGTGGCGCCGTCGTTCTCCGCGCAGTTCCGTGACGCCGTGCAGAACGCCGGGATCGCCCGCGTGGCACCCGGTGAGGCACCGTCCGGCCGGGCGCTCCTCGGCGCGGTCGGCGGGGTGCGTGGGCTCGCCGAGTCGGTGCTGCCCGGGTTCGCGTTCCTGGTCGTCTACGCGATCACGAAGGAGCTCGTGCCGAGCGTCGTGATCCCGGTGGCGGTCGGCCTGGTGTTCGTGGTGCTCCGGCTGCTGCAGCGGCAGTCGGTGACGATGTCGTTCGCGGGCATCCTCGGCGTCGCGGTCTCGGCCGGCCTGGCGCTCATCACCGGCCGAGCGGAGAGCAACTTCATCCCCGGGATCGTCATCAACGCGGTCTGGCTCGTCGGACTCCTGATCACGCTGGCGATCCGCTGGCCGCTCATCGGGCTCGTCGTCGGGTTCCTGCTGCCCGCGAACGAGGACGGCTCGCACGTCGACTGGCGCGCCGACCCGGTCAAGCGCCGCGTGCTGACGGTCGCCACCTGGATCTGGGTCGGGCTGTTCGCGGTCCGGCTCGCGGTGGAGGTCCCGCTGTACCTGACGGCGCAGGTCGAACTGCTCGCCGGGCTGAAGCTCATCCTCGGCGTGCCGCTGTACGCGGCGGTGCTCTGGGTGACCTGGCTGCTGGTCCGCACCGTGTTCGTCCGACGCGACGACGTCACCCCGGTGTAGAGTTCTCTCGACATCAAGATAGTTCTCGCAGGGCGCGCACGCGTCCTCGGGATTAGGTTTGCCTTGCTGGTGGGACGGTCCACGGCCCGCGAGGATGAGGGCAAACCGATCAGTAGGGAGGCGGCACGGTGGCTGCAGTCAATAGCTTCGGCTCGAAGGACACACTGTCGGTTGGGGGTGTCGACTACGCGATCCACCGGATCGACTCGGTTCCCGGGCACGAGAAGTTGCCCTACAGCCTGAAGGTGCTGCTCGAGAACCTCCTCCGCACCGAGGACGGCAAGAACGTCACCGAGGGACAGATCCGGGCGCTCGGCTCCTGGCGTCCCGACGCGGAGCCCGACACCGAGATCCAGTTCTCGCCGGCACGCGTCGTCATGCAGGACTTCACGGGTGTGCCGTGCATCGTCGACCTCGCCACCATGCGCGAGGCCATGGCGGACATCGGCGGCGACCCGAACAAGATCAACCCGCTGTCCCCGGCCGAGATGGTCATCGACCACTCCGTCATCGCCGACCTGTTCGGCAGCACGGACGCCCTGCAGCGCAACACGGACCTGGAGTACGAGCGGAACGGTGAGCGCTACCAGTTCCTCCGCTGGGGCCAGACCGCGTTCGAGGACTTCAAAGTCGTCCCGCCGGGCACCGGCATCGTCCACCAGGTGAACATCGAGTACCTGGCGAAGGTCACCTACACGCGTGACTTCGACGGCGAGACCTACGCCTACCCGGACACCCTGGTCGGCACCGACTCGCACACCACGATGGTGAACGGCCTCGGCGTGCTCGGCTGGGGCGTCGGCGGCATCGAGGCCGAGGCCGCGATGCTCGGCCAGCCCGTGTCGATGCTCATCCCGAAGGTCGTCGGCTTCAAGCTCTCCGGTGAGATCCCGGCCGGCGTGACCGCGACCGACGTGGTGCTCACCATCACGCAGGAGCTCCGCAAGCACGGCGTCGTCGGCAAGTTCGTCGAGTTCTACGGCGAGGGCGTCGGCGCCGTCCCGCTCGCCAACCGCGCCACCATCGGCAACATGTCGCCCGAGTTCGGTTCGACGGCGGCGATCTTCCCGGTCGACGACGTCACGCTGGACTACCTGCGGCTGACCGGTCGCGACGAGGCACAGATCGCGCTGGTCGAGGCGTACTCCAAGGCCCAGGGCCTGTGGCACGACGCCTCGGTCGAGCCGAACTACTCCGAGTACATGGAGCTCGACCTCTCCACGGTCGTGCCCTCCATCTCGGGCCCGAAGCGTCCGCAGGACCGCATCGAGCTGACGAACGCGAAGAGCCAGTTCGAGCTCGACCTGAACAACTACACGACGCCGTCCGAGCAGACCGACCTCGACGACGCGGTCGAGGAGACGTTCCCGGCCTCCGACCCGATCGCCGCCGGTTCCACCAACGAGGACACGGCGCTGCACGAGCACGTGCACGTGTCGAGCGCACCGTCGACCGCCTCGGCGCCGACGAAGGTCGCGATGGACGGGGCCGACCCGTTCACGATCGACCACGGTGCCGTCGCGATCGCTGCGATCACCTCGTGCACGAACACGTCGAACCCGTCGGTCATGATGGCCGCGGGTATCCTCGCCCGGAACGCCGCGAAGAAGGGCCTCACCGCGAAGCCCTGGGTGAAGACCACCCTCGCGCCCGGCTCGAAGGTCGTCACCGACTACTACGAGAAGGCCGGTCTCACCACCTACCTCGAGCAGCTCGGCTTCTACACGGTCGGCTACGGCTGCACCACCTGCATCGGCAACTCGGGCCCGCTGCCCGAGGAGATCTCGCAGGCCGTGCAGGACAACGACCTCGCCGTCACCGCGGTGCTCTCGGGCAACCGCAACTTCGAGGGCCGGATCAACCCCGACGTCAAGATGAACTACCTGGCGTCCCCGCCGCTGGTCATCGCCTACGCCCTCGCCGGGTCGATGCACTTCGACTTCGACAAGGACGCCCTCGGCACCGACCAGGACGGCAACGACGTCTACCTGACCGACATCTGGCCCGACGCGGCCGAGGTGCAGCAGGTCATCGACGAGTCGATCGACACCGAGATGTTCACCCACGAGTACGGCTCCGTGTTCGAGGGCGATGACCGCTGGAAGAACCTGCCGACCCCGACCGGCGACACCTTCGAGTGGGACCAGGAGTCGACCTACGTCCGGAAGCCCCCGTACTTCGAGGGCATGACGATGCAGCCCGACGCGGTGTCGGACATCTCCGGCGCCCGGGTGCTCGCGAAGCTCGGCGACTCGGTCACGACCGACCACATCTCGCCGGCCGGCTCGATCAAGGCCGACAGCCCCGCCGGCCAGTACCTCGCCGAGCACGGCGTCGACCGCAAGGACTTCAACTCCTACGGCTCGCGTCGCGGCAACCACGAGGTCATGATCCGCGGCACGTTCGCGAACATCCGTCTGCGCAACCAGCTGCTCGACGGCGTGGAGGGCGGCTACACCCGCGACTTCACGACGCCGGACGGTGCGCAGTCGTTCATCTACGACGCCTCGCAGCACTACCAGGAGCAGGGCATCCCGCTCGTCATCTTCGGCGGCAAGGAGTACGGCTCCGGCTCGTCCCGCGACTGGGCGGCCAAGGGCACGAACCTGCTCGGTGTCCGTGCGGTCATCACCGAGAGCTTCGAGCGGATCCACCGCTCGAACCTCATCGGCATGGGCGTCGTCCCGCTGCAGTTCCCGGCGGGCGAGACGGTCGAGACCCTCGGACTCGACGGCACCGAGGTCGTCTCGATCTCCGGGCTGACCGAGCTGAACGAGGGCCGCACCCCGAAGACGGTGCACGTCACCGCGACACCGAGCGAGCACTCGCCGGCCGGCAAGCAGCCGATCGAGTTCGACGCGGTGGTCCGCATCGACACCCCCGGCGAGGCCGACTACTACCGCAACGGCGGCATCCTGCAGTACGTGCTCCGCTCGCTCGTCTGACGCGACCCGGATACTGCCTGGAGGCGCGGTGCCAGCTGGCACCGCGCCTCCAGTCCGTTCTGTCCCCACGCGCATAGAGTGGGCCGACAGCCCCACGAAAGGAGCGCCCGTGAGCCTGCTCGCCAGCATCACGTCGCCGCGCGACCTGAAGCGTCTCTCCGACGCGCAGATGACCGACCTCGCCGCCGAGATCCGGCGCTTCCTGGTCGCCGAGGTCGCGAAGACCGGTGGGCACCTCGGGCCGAACCTGGGCGTCGTGGAGCTGACGCTCGCGATGCACCGCGTGTTCGACTCGCCCAACGACCCGTTCGTCTTCGACACCGGGCACCAGTCGTACGTGCACAAGCTCGTCACGGGGCGCCAGGACTTCTCCAAGCTGCGCGAACGCGGCGGCATCGCCGGCTACCCGCAGCGGAGCGAGTCCGAGCACGACATCGTCGAGTCCTCGCACGCGTCGTCGTCGCTGTCGTGGGCCGACGGCATCTCCCGCGCGTTCGGGCAGACCGGGCAGACCGACCGCACCGTCGTCGCGGTGGTGGGGGACGGCGCCCTCACCGGCGGGATGACGTGGGAGGCGCTCAACAACATCTCCGACGACAACGACCGGCGCCTGGTCATCGTCGTCAACGACAACGGCCGCTCCTACGCGCCGACGATCGGTGGCATGGCACGGTTCCTGAGCTCCGTGCGCACCCGCCGCGAGTACCGGGCCCTGTACGAGGGCACGCAGGCCGTGGCGGCGCGGTTCGGCGCTCCGGGTCGTGCGGTGTACCGGGGGATGCGCGGGGGCCTGCACGGCTTCCTGTCGCGGCTGACGAACAACGAGGCGCTGTACTCGAACCTCGACATCAAGTACATCGGCCCGGTGAACGGGCACGACCAGCAGGCGATGGAGGCAGCACTCCGGCAGGCGAAGGAGTACGGCGCTCCCGTGATCGTGCACGCGATCACCGAGAAGGGCCACGGCTTCGAGCCCGCGCTGCGCGACCAGGCCGACCAGTTCCACGCCGTCGGGCACATCGACCCGGAGACGGGGGAGTCGCTCGACGCCGCGTCGGGTCCGTCGTGGACCTCGGTGTTCGCGTCCTCCCTGGCCGATGCCGGCGCCTCGGATCCCCGGATCGTCGCCATCACGGCGGCGATGCTCCGGCCGACCGGACTGCACCTGTTCCAGGAGCAGCACCCCGACCGGGTCTACGACGTCGGCATCGCCGAGCAGCACGCCGTGACGACCGCCGCGGGCCTGGCCTACGGGGGACTCCACCCGGTCGTGGCGCTCTACGCGACGTTCCTGAACCGTGCGTTCGACCAGGTGCTGATGGACGTCGCCCTGCACAAGGCCGGCGTGACGTTCGTGCTCGACCGTGCCGGGATCACCGGCCCGGACGGCCCCTCGCACCACGGCATGTGGGACCTCGCGCTGCTGCAGGTCGTGCCGGGGATCCGGATCGCCGCGCCCCGCGATGCTGCGACCCTGCGCGAGGAGTTCCGTGAGGCGATCGCCGTCGACGACGCCCCCACCGTGCTGCGGTGGTCGAAGGGGCAGGTCGGACCGGACATCCCCGCGGTCCGTCGTCTCGCCGATGGTGTGGACGTCCTGCACGCCGCCGCGGACGACGTCGAGGACGTGCTCTTCGTCGCCGTCGGGTCGATGGTGCCGGTGGCACTCGAGGCCGCGGCGCTGCTCGAGGCGCAGGGCATCGGCGTCACCGTCGTTGACCCGCGCTGGGTGGTGCCGATCCCGGCGTCGCTGATCGAGCTGTCGCGGACGCACCGACTCGTGATCACCATCGAGGACGGCGTGCGGGTCGGCGGCGTCGGGACCCGCCTGCGGCAGGACCTGCGCGCTGCCGGGGTCGACACCGGGGTGAACGAGCTCGGGCTGCCCGACGCGTTCATCGACCACGCGACCCGGTCGCAGATCCTCGCCGACGCGGGGCTGACGGCGCAGGCCATCGCCCGCGACGTCATCGACCAGGTCGTCGGGACGAAGCTGCCGCAGGCGAAGCCCGCGCGCTCCCGCGAGTCGGCGGCGTCCGACCGCTGACGGCTCGGCCGCGGCCGGCTGACCGCTCGGAACCAGGTTCCGGACACGGCACCACGTTCCTCCGCGGTGCTGTGTCCGGAACCTGGTTCGGTGGGAGGCCGCCTTGCCGCCGTGCTGCCATGCCGCGAGGGGCATGTGCCACGGGGACGTCTGGCAGGATCGCCACATGCGACGGGGGCTCAGGACGATGACGGTGGGGCTCTGCCTCGCCGTGTTGGCGACGACGTCGGGGTGTTCGGCGATGAACGGCGGTTCGGTCGCGCCGGAGCTCGGTGCTGATGCCCGGGTCGGTGCCAGACAGACGATGCACCGCGTGATCGACTGGGATGGTGGGGAAGCGGTCCGCCGGGTCGATGCCACCTGGACCGACTCCTGCGGGCACGCGAGCAACTCCGGCTTCTTCCAGCCCGCTGCAGGAACCACGTGCCGGCTCGACGCCGGAGCGGTCTACACGATCGACGGTGCGACCACACCGGTCGACGCGGTGCGCATCGTCGGCCCAGCGCTTCGTGCGGGCGGCCTGACCGACGAGGACCTCGTGGCGCAGGCGATCCGGCCGGACGGATCGACACCGTCCTTGGTCGACATCGGTGGGCGTCAGTCGATCGCACTCGGCAGCGATGTCGGCCAGGACCGGTTCGCCGTCGTCCGGGTCCGGGGTTGGGACCAGTCACTCGGACTGTGGCAACCGGACGGATCGTCCGTCGTGCAGTCCGCGCCGGGACTCGGCGTCGACCGACGAGACGATGCCGTGCGGGCGAGCGGGGCGGACTACGTGCTCGTCGTGACGCACAGCGGTGCCTACTTCACGTCGTACGACAACGAGCCGCCCGATCCGCCGGCGCCCCGGCCGTCGGTGCCACCGTGCTTCAGCGGCAGCAACGACTGCGTGGTCGGCTGACAACCGGGCTGCTGTCGGAGACGGTGGCGCGCCTCGGCGCCGCACAACCAAAGTCACCCCGAACCACGGCGATCCGCGGTTCGGGGTGACTCTGGTTGTGCGGCGGTGCGGCCTTCGAGACCGAGTCGGCCCTAGCGGGAAGCGGGGCCGACGATCCGGGGCTCGTGGAACGTGCCGCCGAAGACTCGCTCGGACGCGCCGGAGCGGTCGAGGTACGGGCTGATCCCACCGGCCTGGAACGGGTAACCCGCACCGAGGATGAGCCCGAGGTCGATCTCCTCGACGTGCTCGACGACCCGGTCCTCGAGCATGCGGTGCAGCTCGTCGGCCAGGGCGTCCTCGAACCGGCGCTGCATCTCGGCGGCGTCGACGGGCTTCGCATCCTTCTTGGACGGCGCGACGAGCTTCACGGCTGCGGGGTCGTACCCGGTCGCGTTGCCCTTCTTGTCGCGGGTCAGGATCGTCCCGTGCTCGGCGATCTTCTTCAGGCCGTCGCCGGGGTAGAAGCGCTCCGGCCAGGCCGCGTGGTGCGAGTCGAGCACGTGCGCGCCGACCGGCAGCCCGACGAGCTCGAGCAGCTCGAACGGTGACATCGGCAGACCGAGGGGCGCGGCACCCTGGGCGACGGTGTCGAACGAGGTGCCCTCTTCCACGCCGCGCATCGCCTCGCCGAGCACCCGAGCGAGCACCCGGTTGACGACGAAGCCCGGCTGGTCCGCGGTGATGATCGCGGTCTTCTTCAGGGTCTTCGCGACGGCGAGGGCCGTGACGAGGGCCTCGTCCGAGGTCTTCGCGGCACGCACCACTTCGAGCAGCGGCATGACCGCGACCGGGTTGAAGAAGTGGAAGCCGACGAGCCGCTCCGGGTTGGTGAGGACCGACGCCATCTCGTCGACGGAGAGCGACGACGTGTTCGTGGCGAGGATGGCGTCCGGTGCGATGACCTGCTCGATCTTCCGGAGGACCTCCTGCTTGACGGTCATCTCCTCGAAGACGGCCTCGATCACCCAGTCGGCGTCGGCGAAGGCGTCGTAGGACACCGAGCCGCTGACGAGTGCGGTGATGCGGTTCGCGTCGTCGGGAGAGATCCGGCCCTTGTCGAGCAGCTTCGCGACCTCGCCGCGGATCCGCTCGACACCGGCGTCCACACGGGACTGGTCGACGTCGGTGATGACGACGGGGACGCCCAGGCGTCGGGCGAACAGCAGCGCGAACTGCGACGCCATCAGCCCGGCGCCGAGGACACCGACCTTCGTGATCTTCTTCGCTTCAATGCCCTCGGGAGCGCCGACGGGCTTCTTCGCACGCTTCTGCACGAGGTCGAAGGCGTACATCGACGCGGCGAACTGGTCGCCCGAGATGAGGTCGGCGAGGGCCTCGTCCTCGTCGGCGAAGCGCTCGTCGAGCGAACCCGACTTGGCGGCGGCGACGAGGTCGAGCGCCCGGAACGGCGACTTCGGCACGGTGCCGATCTTCGAGGCGACCTGCCCGCGGGCGACCTTGACGACGGTGCCCCAGGCGGCCTTCTCGAGCATGCCCGGCTCGTTCTTCCGCACAACCTTGGTGGTTCCGGTGATGACGCCGTCCGCCCAGGCCACCGCCGAGGGCAGGAACGTGACGGACGGGACGAGCACGTCACCGATGCCGATCTCGACCGCGGCCGGACCGTCCATCAGGCGGTTGTTCTTGAGCGGGTTCTCGACGATGACGCGGAGCGCGCGCTCCGGGCCGATCAGACGGGGGAGCAGCGTCGCGCCGCCCCAGCCGGGGATGATGCCGAGGAACACCTCGGGCAGGCCGATGCCCTGCGCCGCGGACGAGAACGCCCGGTAGGTGCAGTGCAGGGCGATCTCGAGCCCACCGCCGAGCGCCAGGGTGTTCACGAACGCGAACGACGGCACCCCGAGGTCGGCGAACTTCCTGAGCGTGGCGTGCCCGAGTGCGGCCAGGTCGTGGGCGGCCTCACGCGACGGGACCGCGGCTGCCTGGGACAGGTCGGCCCCGGCGGCGAAGCAGTACTCCTTGCCGGTGATCGCGACGCCCTGGATCGTGCCGGCGGCGGCCTCGGTCTTCAGGGTGTCGAGCACGCCGGACAGCTCACGGAGCGTGCGGGGCCCGAGGGTGTTCGGCCGCTTGTAGTCCTTGCCGTTGTCGAGCGTGATGAGTGCCAGCGTGCCACCCGAGGGCATCGTGACGTGCTTGACGAACGAGTGCGTGACGACCTCGTCCTCGCTGAGTTCGGCCAGTCGGTCGTTGTCGACGATGGTCATGGTCACGCCCCCTTCCGAGCCGAACGCTCGGCCGACTTGCTGTGGTTCGGGTTCTCCCAGATGACGGTGCCGCCCTGGCCGAGCCCGATGCACATCGTGGTGATGCCGTACTTGACGTCCGGTCGCTCGGCGAACTGTGCGGCGAGCTGGTTCATCAGCCGGACACCACTCGACGCGAGCGGGTGGCCGACGGCGATCGCGCCGCCCCAGGCGTTCACGTTCGGGGAGTCCTGGGCGATGCCGTAGTTGTCGAGGAACGCGAGCACCTGGACGGCGAACGCCTCGTTGATCTCGAACAGGCCGATGTCGTCGATCGACAGGCCGGCCTTCGACAGGGCCTTGTCGGTCGCGGGGACCGGGCCGACGCCCATGACCTCGGGCTCGACGCCGGCGAAGGCGAACGAGACCATGCGCATCTTCGTCGACAGTCCGTGCTGCTTCGCACCGTCCTCGGACGCGAGCAGGCTCATGGTCGCACCGTCGTTGAGACCGGCGGCGTTGCCGGCGGTGACCCGTCCGTGGGGCCGGAACGGCGTCTTCAACGCGGCCAGCGCCTCCAGGGTGGTCCCCGGCCGCGGCGGCTCGTCGGTGCTGACGACGTCCCAGCCGTCGCCCTTGTTGACCTCGACCGGGATGACGTCCGGCTGGAGCTTGCCGTTCGCCCAGGCGGCGGCGTAGCGCTGCTGGGACTGGACGGCGTAGGCGTCCGTGCGGTCCTTCGTGATCGCGGGGAAGCGGTCGTGCAGGCGCTCGGCGGTCGCGCCCATGACGAGGGCGTCGCTCGAGACCATGCGCTCCGCGACGAAGCGCGGGTTGGGGTCGGCGTTGAAGCCCATCGGGTGCCGACCCATGTGCTCGACACCACCGGCGATCGCGATGTCGGCGGCGCCGAAGGCGATGGCGCCGGCGAGCGTCGTGACGCTCGTCATGGCACCGGCACACATGCGGTCGATCGCGTAGCCGGGAACCGACTTCGGCAGACCAGCGAGCATGCCCACGGTGCGGCCGAGCGTCAGCCCCTGGTCACCCTGCTGCGTGGTGGCCGCGACGGCGACGTCGTCCACTGCTGCGGTGTCGAAGGCGTTCCGGTCGAGCAGTCCGCGCATCGCGTGCACCGCGAGGTCGTCGGACCGGGTCTTCCAGAACACCCCCTTCTCGCCGGCTCGTCCGAACGGTGTGCGAACGCCGTCCACGAACACGACGTCTGATGCCTTTGGCAATCCGGGCCTCCCAGATCCTCATCGATCGGGCCGGAACGCAGGTCGCTCCGGCCTGGCCGGGCCTCGCCCGGCGACCCTCCCGACGCTATGCCCCCAGCCTGGGCGGCCGCATGCCGGTTGGGCAGTTCCTACGACTCGTCGTCGTCCGTCGCCGCGGGCCGCTGTGCAGCAGCGACAAAGGCCGACGCGATGATCGACGCGAGTTCCTCGACCTGCCACGGGCGGGCGTCGTGCTCGGCGAGGGCGGCGCCGACCAGCTCGGTCGACACGGGCGACGGCGGGGCCCACGACACGAGCCGGAGTGTCTCCGGCGTGAGCAGGTTCTCGAGCGGGATGTCGAGTTCCTCGGCACGCTTCGTCACCGCGGCGCGCGCGGCCTTGTACCGGCGGTCGGCGGCCGGGTTGCGGTCCGCCCAGGCGCGGGGCGGGGGCAGCGTCGCCTCGCCGGCACCGCGCAGACGGGGGAGGTCCTCGGTGGTGCGGCCTTCCTCGACGGCGGCCCACCAGCGGTCGAGCTCGGAACGGCTGGCGCGGCCCGTGAACGTCTTCAGCGCACCGAGTTCGGCGCGGGACTCGGGTGCCGCGGCCGCGGCGGCCACGATGGCGGCGTCGGGGATGGTGCGCCCGGGGGCGATGTCCGCCTGGCGGGCGTACTCGTCGCGGGCGAGCCAGAGCGACCGCGCGATCGCCAGTGCTCGCGCACCACGGAGCGCGTGCATGCCGGACAGCCGACGCCAGGGCTCGGCACGGGCGGGCTTCGGCGCACGGTGCAGGACCGCGTCGAACTCCTCCTGCGCGATCCGGGTCTTGCCCGCCTCGTCGAGCTTCTCGGCGAGGGCGTCGCGGAGGTCGGGCAGCAGCTCGACGTCGAGCGACGCGTAGACGAGCCACGACTGCGGCAGGGGACGGGTCGACCAGTCGGCGGCCGAGTGCGCCTTGGCCAGGGTGATGCCGAGCAGCTGCTCGACGACGGCGCCGAGGCCGACGCGGGGGAACCCCGCGATGCGGGCACCGAGCTCGGTGTCGAAGATGCGCGTCGGGACGAGGCCGACCTCCTGCAGGCACGGCAGGTCCTGCGAGGCGGCGTGGAACAGCCACTCCTCGTCGACGATGGCGGCCTGCAGCTCCGAGAAGTCACCGATCGGGATCGGGTCGAACAGGAACGCTCCGGCACCGCGGCGGAACACTTGGATCAGGTACGCGCGCTGCGAGTAGCGGTACCCGCTGGCGCGCTCGGCGTCGACTGCGACGGGGCCGCGGCCGGCGGCGATGGCGGCGACCGCCTCGAGGTAGTCCTCGCGGGTGTCGATGACCTTGACGGCGTCGTGCGATGCCTCGAAGGCGGGGCCGGCGGCGGCAGCAGTCGGGCCGACGGCGGCGGCCGGAGCAGTCGAACCGGCAGCCGTGGCTGCGGGCGCAGCCGGGCCGGTCGATCCAGCGGCGTCCTGGGGAGCGGGGTCGGTCACTTGGCGAGCCTCCTCGGGGCCAGCAGGGTCACGCCGTCCGATGCGGGCGGCAGACCGGCGAGCATGGCGACGATGTCCTGCCAGGCCCGGACGTGTGCGGTGAGGTCGTCGCCGCGTGGTGTCCACGACGCGCGGAGTTCCAACTGGGCGCCGTCGCCCTGTGCGGCGAGGTCACCGTACCCGCGCGAGATGATCTTGGTGGCCGTGCCCGAGGCGTGGTCGTACGTCGCACCGTGCGACTCGAGCGCGTCGACGAGCCAGCTCCAGGTGACGTCGGCGACGAACTCGTCGACGCCGATCTCCGGCTCGAGCGGCGCCTGGGCGAACGAGACGACACGGAACGCACCGCCCCAGCCCTCGGGTTCTTCCGGGTCGTACAGGGCGATGAACCGGCCGGTGCCCAGGTCCGACTCGACGCCGTGCGCGGTGCCGGACACGTCCGCCGCCAGGGCGATCGAGAACGGTGCGATCCGGGTCGGCGAGGGGATCTCGGTGACGGTGGTCTCGGCACGGCCGCTGCCGCCGGACACGAACGCGCGGAGCCGCGCGAAGGCGTCGGGCTCTCGGGTTTCGGACACACATGCAGACTAGGCTCCGGGCCATGTCCCGATCCGCGCGACCCGCCGAGGACGTCGTCCAGGAGACCGCTCGATCGGCCGGGTTCATCGCACTCGGCGCCGGTCTGGCAGCTGCCGCGGTGGGGACGGCCGTCATCGGTGGCTTCGTCGCCGCCGTCGCCCGCGCCGTCGTCACCCCCGACCGCAAGCGCAACGAACGCGTCCCGATCCACGCCGTCGACCCAGTCCGGAAGACCGTCACGATCGAGCGCACCGCCGACACCGAGCTGCAGGGCCGCTACTCGCTCTGGTTCGGCGGCGGCACCGGCCACATGCGGGTCGGCGAGGTCCTCGGCACGACCGACACCACCGTCACGCGCCGCATCATCGCGATCGACGCCGGCGACCCGACCGCCGCACGTCGCGGTCGCTGGGGCGGCTGGTTCTACCTGACCCCCGGCGAGCTCGACGTGCCCGTCGAGGACGTCGACATCCCCACCCCGAACGGGCCCGCCCCCGCCTGGGTCGTCCGCGCCGACGACCCGAACGCGCCGTGGGCCGTCCTGGTGCACGGCCGTGGCGTCACGCGCGCCGAGACGATCCGCGCCGTCCCGGTCTTCCGCGCCGCCGGCTACTCGGTGGTCCTCGCCTCGTGGCGGAACGACGGCGTCGCCCCGCCGAGCGTCGACGGCCGCTACGGCCTCGGCAGCACCGAGTGGGAGGACGTCGATTCCGTCCTCCGCTGGCTCACCGCGCAGGACGCCCAGAGCGTCGTGCTCATGGGCTGGTCGATGGGCGGCGCGGTCGTGCTGCAGACCCTGCTCCGCTCGCGCTTCGCTGGCCTGGTCGACGGGGTGGTGCTCGAGTCCCCGGTGGTCGACTGGCACGCGGTGCTGAAGTCGCAGAGCCAGCTCCTGCGCCTGCCGCGTCCGGTCCGCAAGGTCGCGCAGCGCCTGCTCCGGACGCCGGTGCTGCACCGGCTCGCCGGGCTCCGGGCTCCTGTGGACCTGCGCGAGCTCGACATGGTCACGCGCTCCGACGAGCTCACGGTGCCGATCCTGCTGCTGCACAGCGACGACGACGGCTTCGTGCCGTCCTCGGCCTCGCACGACCTGGCCCGCGCACGGCCCGACCTGGTGCGGCTCGAGATCCAGACCACGGCCCGGCACACCAAGCTCTGGAACCACGACGCCGACTGGTTCGACGCCCGGATCCTCGCGTGGCTGACCGAGGTGGTCCAGCGGCGCGGGGCGGCCAGCGCGCGGTAGCCGTTCCGTCGCTTCGTGAGCAGAAATGGTCGAGTCACCGTCGCGCTTGCGACCATTTCTGCTCACCAAGCGAGTGGTGCGGCAACGTCCGTCACGGGAGCAGGGAGTCATTGCGCTCGGGGGCGACGACCACGCTGCGTCCGGACGGGTCGGTGACGGTGCAGGCAGATTCGAGCTGGACGTCGGGACCGTCGGTGAAGCGCAGATCGAGCCGGAAGTCGACGCCGATGAAGTCGAGCGTGTTCCGGGGGTGGACGGAGGAGCGGGCCGGATCGTTCCTGTGGTTCGTCGCCATCGTCGGTTCCCCCCTCATGGTGCTGACGACCCAGCCTGGCACGGCCAGCGACTGCGATGCCGGAAAGCGGATGCATCGACGGACAGGAGGCGCGGTGCCAGCGGGCACCGCGCCTCCCGTCCGTCAGTGGGTCGCGTCTACGCGACCGCCGCCTGCACCTGACGCTGCACGCGGCCGAGCATGCCCACCATGCCGCGGATCCGCAGTGGGCTGACTGCCTCGGACAGGCCGATGGTCAGCGGGTAGTCCGTCGGGACGGCGAGCACCTGCTCGACGGTCAGGCCGGACAGTCCCTGTGCCAGGATCGAGGCGAAGCCGCGGGTGGTCGGTGCCTCGCGCGGGGCGGTGGCGTGCATCCGGACCACGTCCGGGGCGTCGCCGTCCTCGCCCACCGTGACGGTGATGAAGACGGGGGACTGGCACTCCTCGACGCGTTCGAGCTCGTCCTCGTGCCCCTGCAGGCGTTCGGGCAGTGCGGGCAGCTCGTTCGAGAACTCGAGCAGGAGCTGCAGGCGGTCCTTCTGGCCCAGGGCGAGGAAGTCGTCGCGGATCTCGGCGAGGGTGGCGGGGAGTGGTGCGTCGGTGCTGTCGTTCATCGGTTCGGAACAGTACCCGGCTCGGATCCCTGCACGATGGGGACGCGGACGGCGCTGCCCCACTCAGTCCACGAGCCGTCGTAGTTGCGGACGTTGTCGTAGCCGAGCAGGTGCTGCAGGACGAACCAGGTGTGGCTCGAGCGCTCACCGATGCGGCAGTAGGCGATGACCTCGTCGGCGTCACCGATGCCGGCGCCGTCGCGGTAGACGGCGTCGAGCTCGTCGCGTGACTTGAAGGTGCCGTCGGGGGCGGCGGCCGTCGCCCAGGGGATGTTCACGGCGGTGGGGACGTGGCCGCCGCGCAGCGCGCCCTCTTCCGGGTAGTCGGGCGCGGTCGTGCGCTCCCCGCTGTACTCCGGGGCGCTGCGGACGTCGATGAGCGGCTTGCCGAGGTGCGCGAGGACGTCGTCCTTGAAGGCGCGGACGGGCTCGTCGTGGCGCTCGACGACGGGGTAGTCGACGGGCGTGACGGGGGTCTCGTCGGTGGTCAGGGCGCGGTCCTCGGCGATCCACTTGCCGCGACCGCCGTCGAGCAGGCGGACGTCCTCGTGGCCGAACAGGGTGAACACCCAGAGGGCGTACGCCGCCCACCAGTTGTTCTTGTCGCCGTAGATCACGACCGTGGTGTCGCGGCCGATGCCCTTGCCGCCGAGGAGCTCGGCGAAGGCGGCGCCGTCGATGTAGTCGCGCTGCACCGGGTCGTTGAGGTCGGTGTGCCAGTCGATCTTCACGGCGCCCGGGATGTGGCCCGTCTCGTAGAGCAGGACGTCCTCGTCGGACTCGACGACCACCAGGTCGGGCGCGCCGGCCCCGGCGTCGAGTTGCTCCTGCAGCCACTCGGTGGAGACGAGGCGCTCCGGGTGCGCGTAGGCGGCGAACTTCTCGGACGGGTCGACCGGTGCGGTCATCGGGGGTACCTCCAGGGGTGCGGGGGAGCGTGGTGCGGGGCGAGCCTGGTGCGGGGCGGGCTTGGTGCCCGGGTGCGTGCTGCCGGCGCCGGACTAGGATCGGGCGTCGGTGCCTGTGGGCAACGGTACGCGGACGTACCGTGCTCCTGACGCAACGTGACACCCCACGACATGCTTCCCGGAAGGGTTCCCCGATTGCCCGCTCACCTCGTCGACCGTGATCCCCAGGTGACGCCGCAGCAGATGGCTGCGGCGCTCGTGCCCCCGCCGCAGTTCACGGACGCGTCGTTCGACTCGTACCGGCCGGACCCGGACTACGACTCGCAGGCCTCGGTCCGCGATGCCGTCGCCGCGTTCGTGGCCGCCGGTCCCACCGAGGCCCCACGGCGCGGGCTGTTCGGGCGTCGGAAGCAGGCGGCGGAACCCGCGGCGAAGTCCGGTGTGTACCTGGACGGCGGCTTCGGTGTCGGCAAGACCCACCTGCTCGCAGCCGCCTACCACGCGGCCACCGGCCGGAAGACGTTCGGCACGTTCATCGAGTACACCGCGCTCGTGGGCGCCCTGGGGTTCCAGGGCACGGTCGACCTGCTCCGCGGCACGGCACTGGTGTGCATCGACGAGTTCGAGCTCGACGACCCGGGCGACACGATGGTGATGACCCGGCTCATCAAGGAACTGACCGAGACCGGCACCCGCTTCGCCGCGACGTCGAACACGCCCCCGGGAGCCCTGGGCGAGGGACGCTTCGCCGCGCAGGACTTCCTGCGCGAGATCCAGGCGATGTCGGACCGGTTCGACACCATGCGCATCGACGGCCTCGACTACCGCCGACGTGCCGTGGACGAGTCGGCGCAGGTGGTCTCCGACGTGCCAGCCGCGCTGCCGTCGGGCACCGTGACGCTCGACGACTTCGGCGCGGTGGTGGCGCACCTGGGTTCCGTGCACCCGTCGAAGTACGTCGCGCTGGTCGAGGACCTCGACGCCGTCGGGCTCACCGACGTCCGGGCGTTCACCGACCAGACCGACGCGCTGCGCTGGGTCGCCCTGGTGGACCGGCTGTACGACGCGCAGGTGCGCATCGTCGCGTCGGGCACCCCGCTCGACCAGGTGTACCCCGACGTGATGCTCGAGGGCGGGTACCGCAAGAAGTACCTGCGCGCGGCCTCCCGCGTGGTGGCGCTCACCCGCGCCTGAGCGTCGCTCGCCGTCAGACCGATCTGTCCACGGCGGTCTCCTGCCCCTCGCGCAGGGGACATCGGGCCGCTGGAAACACGACGTTTACAAACGGCGCGGTCGCGTTACATCCGCGAAACAGTTCGTGCTCCCTCGTGAAACCTCGCCTCGCCAGACTCTGTGACACCCGAGGCGGTCCAAGAGCCGCTCGTGCAATCGAGAGGTGAGCAGATGCTTGATCAGGGCAACACGACGTTCGTGTTGGTGATGGCTGCGCTGGTGTTGTTCATGACACCCGGCCTGGCCTTCTTCTACGGCGGCTTGGTGAAGGCCAAGTCCGTCATCTCCATGATGATGATGTCGTTCGGTGCGATCGCGCTCGTGAGCGTGCTCTGGGTGGTCTACGGCTACGCGATCGCCTTCGCCAACCACGGCGACGGCACGGCGGTCTCCGGTGTGGTCGGGTTCTTCAGCATCGACTGGAACCAGATCGGCCTCGGCCAGGCCTTCGAGGAAGCGCAGTCCTCGAACATCCAGGCGGCGTACCCGTCGATGGCCTTCGTCGGGTTCCAGGCGACGTTCGCGATCATCACCGTCGCGCTCATCTCCGGCGCCATCGCCGACCGCGCCAAGTTCGGCGCGTGGATGGTCTTCGCCGGCGTCTGGGTCACGGTCGTCTACTTCCCGGTCGCCTCGTGGGTCTTCAACCTGACCTCGGGCTGGGCCGCCACGTGGGGCGTCATCGACTTCGCCGGTGGCACCGCGGTGCACATCAACGCCGGTGCAGCGGGTCTCGCCCTGGCGATCGTGCTCGGCAAGCGCGTCGGCTTCGCCAAGGGCGCGCACAAGCCGCACAACCCGCCCTTCGTCCTGCTCGGTGCCGCCATCCTGTGGTTCGGCTGGTTCGGCTTCAACGCCGGCTCCGAGGGTGCTGCTGACGGCATCGCCGCGATCGCCTGGGTGAACACCCTCGCCGCCCCGGCCGCCGCCATCCTCGGCTGGCTGCTCATCGAGAAGCTCAAGGACGGCAAGGCGACCTCTGTCGGAGCCGCATCGGGTGCCGTCACCGGCCTCGTCGCGATCACCCCGGCCTGTGCCGCGCTGACCCCGGGCTGGGGCATCCTGCTCGGCTTCCTCGCCGGCATCGTCTGCTGCTTCGCCATCGACTGGAAGTACCGTCTCGGCTTCGACGACTCGCTCGACGTGGTCGGCGTCCACCTGGTCGGCGGCATCTTCGGCACGCTGTTCCTCGGCTTCTTCGCCAACGACACCGGCCTGATCTACTCGGGCTCGTTCGAGCAGCTCGGCAAGCAGGCCGCAGCGGCCCTCGCCGTCGGCGTCTACTCGTTCGTGCTCGCCCTGGTCATCGGGTTCGCCATCGAGAAGACGATGGGCTTCCGCGTCAAGACCGAGGACGAGGTCGCCGGCATCGACACCGCGGTCCACGGCGAAGAGGGCTACGTCCTCTACGAGCAGACCGACGACAGCCCGGTCAGCGTCCGCTAGACACGCTCCACCACCGCACGACGACGGGCCCCGCGCACACAGCAGCGCGGGGCCCGTCGTCGTTGCGTTGGTCGCGTTCTCGACGTGACCACCGCCGGGAGGCGCGGTGCGGGTCCGGCCCGCACCGCGCCTCCAGGCAGATGGTCGCGTCAGCGATCCGTTGGTTCCGGTGGTTCCGCCGGTTCCGCCGGTTCCGTCACCAGGCGTAGTCCTCCGGCGAGGTCTCGTGCCCCGGGAAGATCTCGTCGAGACGATCCAGCGCACGCTGGTCGAGGCGGATGCCGACGGCGCGGACCGCGGACTCCCACTGCTCCATCGTGCGGGGGCCGGTGATCGGCGCCGTGACGCCGGGCTGGTGCAGCAGCCAGGCGAGGGCCAGCTCGCCGGGCGTGTGGCCGAGCTCCTTCGCGAACGACTCGTACGACTGCAGCTGGTCGCGGTGCGCGTCGACGTACTCGGCGCTGCGGCCGGACAGACGGCGGGAGCCGTTCTCGGTCTTCTCGATGACGCCGCCGAGCAGACCGCCCTGCAGCGGCGACCAGGGGATCACGCCGAGGCCGTACGCGCGGGCGGCCGGCAGGACCTCGCGCTCGACGTCGCGGACCACGAGGTTGTAGATCGACTGCTCGCTGACCAGGCCGAAGGTGTTCCGGCGCTTCGCGGCCTCCTGCGCCTGGGCGATGTGCCAGCCGGCGAAGTTCGACGAGCCGACGTACAGGACCTTGCCCTGCTGCACGGCGACGTCGATCGCCTGCCAGATCTCGTCCCACGGCGTCGCACGGTCGACGTGGTGGAACTGGTACAGGTCGATGTGGTCGGTCTGCAGCCGCTGCAGGCTCGCGTCGAGCGACTGCCGGATGTTCAGGGCGCTGAGCTTGCCGCCGTTCGGCCAGTCGGTCATCTCGCCGTAGACCTTCGTGGCGAGGACCGTCTTCTCGCGGCGACCGCCACCCTTGGCGAACCACCGTCCGATGATCTCCTCGGTGGCACCCTTGCCCACCGAGCCGCCGTAGCCGTTGGCGGTGTCGAAGAAGTTGACGCCGAGCTCGTGGGCCCGGTCCATGATCGCGTGCGAGTCGTCCTCGCTGGTCTCCGGACCGAAGTTCATCGTGCCGAGCACGGCGCGGGAGACGGACAGACCGGTGCGACCGAGGTGTGTGTAGTCCATGAGACGGGTCTACTCGTGACGCGCTGGGGGCGCCAGGCCCTGGGAGTACCGGTTGGTGCTTGGTGCTCGTTGTGCTGGTCGGAGTAGTCAGGGTGGACCACTCGAGAGGAGCAGCCATGCCAGCCAAGGACGAGATCCCGAGCACCCTGCAGCGGTCCCCGGAGCACGCGCAGGAGATCTTCGAGAAGACACTGGACTCGGCGAACGAGACGTACGGCCCGGGTGAGCGGGCGCACCGCACGGCGTTCGCCGCCGTGAAGCACGAGTACGAGAAGGTCGGCGACCACTGGGAGGAGAAGGAGTCCTCCGGGCCGTCCGACTCCGGTGCCGTCGGTTCGCGTGGTGCTGGCTCGGGCTCATCCGGGAAGACCGAGGGCGGTGTCGACGCGAACGCCTCGAAGGCGCACCTCATGGACGTCGCGAAGCGGCTCGACGTCAGCGGCCGCTCGAAGATGACGAAGGACGAGCTGGTCGAGGCGATCGGCAAGGCGAACGACCGCGCGACCGCTGCCGCGCGGAAGTGACCGTCGCGCGTGCCGTGCATGCCCCGCTCGGCATGCGGCGGCGGGGTGAGGGGGTAACGTGCCGACGATGAACATCCCAGCACTCCGCGGCAGCCGGATCCTCGGGTTCGGGCACCACCAGCCCGAACGTGTCCTGACCAACGACGAGCTGTCGACGATGGTCGACACGAACGACGAGTGGATCCGCACCCGCACCGGGATCCAGACGCGTCGGATCGCCGGGCCCGACGACACCGTGACGTCGATGGCGATCGAGGCCGGACGCCGTGCCCTCGCCGACGCCGGGGTGTCACCCTCGGCCGTCGGACTCGTCATCGTCGCCTCCACCACCCACCAGGACCGCGCGCCGTACACGGCAGGTCGGGTCGCCGCCGCACTCGGCATGACGAACGGTCCGGCGCCGATCGACATCAACACCGCGTGCAGCGGGTTCGAGTACGCGCTCGGGCTCGCCGACCAGTCCATCCGCACCGGTTCGGCCGACGTCGCGCTCGTCATCGGGTCCGAGGTGCTGTCCGGGATCGCCGACTGGACCGACCGGTCGACGTGCGTGCTCGTCGGTGACGGGGCCGGTGCCGCCGTGCTCGGAGTCGCCGAGACGCCCGAGATCGGCCCGGTGTCGTGGGGGAGCGTGCCGCACCTGCTCGACGCCGTGCGTGTCGAAGGGTCGCCGGGGCGCTTCAACCAGGAAGGTCGCTCGATCTACCGGTGGGCCATCACCGAGGCCGAGGGGCACGCCCGCAAGGTCGTCGAGGCCGCCGGACTCACGATGGACGACATCGAGGTGTTCGCGTTCCACCAGGCGAACCTGCGGATCATCGAGCCGCTCGTCACCGCGCTCGGTGGGGAGTCGAAGTTCGTCATCCGTGACGTCGTCGAGTCCGGGAACACCTCGGCCGCCAGTGTGCCGCTCGGCCTGTCGAAGGCGTGGGAGCGTGGCGACCTTCCGGAGGGGGTGCCGGCCCTGCTGTTCGGGTTCGGTGGCGGGTTCGCCCACGCCGGGCAGGTCGTGACGACGCCGGTGCGGTCCTTCTAGGACACGGGGTTCGACACAGACACACGAACGGCCCGGGCAGCGTGCCCGGGCCGTTCTGCGTCAGCGCTTCGGACGCTGGTTCAGCGCTTCGCGCAGGGGTTCATCGCTTCGTGCCGTGGTCGTCGTTGCCCGGCTCGGTCCAGAGGTCCTGGTCCTTGCCCGCGCCGCGCTTCCACGGCAGGGCGCGGCGGGTCTTCTCCGCCGCGGGGGTCACGGTCAGCACGATCGGGAACTGCGCCGGCGGCATACCGAAACCCGTCCGCGACGCCTGGATCACCTTGCGACCGAGCGCGTGGTTGCCGAGGCCACCGACGGCTGCACCGATACCGAACGGCAGCGCCCGACCGAGCACCGACCCGCCCTGCCGGATGGCGAAGCGCTTGATGAACTGGTCTCGGACCTGTCCGCCGATGCCGTTCACCATCTGCTTCGGGAGTGACGAGGTCACCATCTCGCCCCAGAACGCGGTCCGGACCTGGCCACCGGCGATCTGACCACCGAGTTGCTTGATCAGCTGCGTCCCCGGGGCGCCGAGGATCATCGCCATCACCAGGGTGCGGGCACGCTCCGGGTCGTCCAGCGCGATCCCGTGCACCTCGGTCACCGACTGGGCGAACAGCGCCGTGGTCTCGAGGAACCCGATCGTCTCTGCACCGCTCAGTCCGAGCGCGGCCACCATCCCGACACCCGGGATCACAGCGCTCGCACCGACTGCGGCACCACCGGTCGTCACGGCAGTGAGGTACTGCCGCTCGAGGATCTGGATGACCTCGGCGGGCGTGGCATCGGGCTTGCGGCGGCGGATCGCCTTGACGTGCGCCACGACCGCCGGCCGCTGCACGCTGATGGCACGGTCGAGCAACTTGACCCATCCGGCCGGCTGCTGTGGTTGCGGGGTTCTGGAGTCGTCTGACGTGGGGGAGACCTGGGCGTTCGGCAGGGGCACGATCGCCTGGTCCTTCGGGGAGCGGGCCATGCGCTCACCGTACGCCGGGCATGTGGGAGGCTCGCTGGATGGACAGCGACCGGACAGCGCAAGCCCTCGACATCGCTCGCCGCGCGGCCGGGTTCCTGACCGTCCACGAGGTCACCGCACTCGCACCGGACGTCCGCGTGCTCGACCCCGGGTCCGTCCTGATCGGGGCGGGTGTTTCCGTCCGGCCCGGCGCCGTGCTGCACCCGTCCACGACCCTGGAGACCCGTGACGGAGGCGTGATCTCCGTCGCTTCCGGAGCACGACTCGGACCAGGGCCGGTGACCATCGTCGCGTCTGCGGCGACCGTGCACATCGGGGCGGGCGCCGAACTCGGCCCGGGCCCCGTGACCATCGTCGCGGACGGGTCCGACGTCGTGATCGGTGGTCGGGCTCGCCTGACGGCTGGGTGTCTCGTCGAGGGGCCGGCGCGGATCGGTGTGGGCGCGCAGGTGCTCGGTCCGGTGTCCGTTCGTGACGTCGAGCTCGAGGACGGCGGCGACCACCGCGAACCCGACCCGGACCACCGCGGCGGCGTGGTCAAGGGCACCGGGCCGGTCCGTGGGGTGCGCGTGGGGCTCGGCGAGGTCGTGGTCGGCGGGGTGATGCACGGCGGTGGAACGCCCGGTCGGCCGAGGATCGAGCGTCAGCGCCTGCACCACCCGGATGCGCCACGCCGCCCGCGTTGACCGTCCGGCACGCACCCTCAGCACGGGACACCCGCACGCCGGAGGGCGGCCCGCACCCGGTCGGGCTGCATCAGGTCGGCCCACGAGAGCCGCACGACCGCCCGGACCTCGGGGAACGACCGGATGAAGTCCTCTCGCCGCTTCTCGCGCCAGTGCGCGTCCGCGGTGGAACGCCCGTCGAGGAGCGCCGGGTCCTCGTACTTCGCGCGGCCGTCGACCTCGACCACGACGCCCTGGTCGGGGAACCAGAAGTCCACGACCGCCGTGGCCGATCCGGCCCGGGCGAACACGTGCTGCTGCACCGGCTCGGGCACACCGAGCTCTCGGAACCGCACCCGGCACACCGACTCCGCGGGCGAACCCGACAGCGCCGACCCCATCCCCACCGCGATCCCCGCCTTGGTCCGAGCGAAGGCCAGCGATGCGTGTTCTGCGTCCAGCGCCTCACGGTCGGCGAGCCGACGGGAGAGCACGGCATCGACGACGGGGAGTGCTTCGAGCAAGGAGCGTGTCGCAGCGACGTCGATGGCGGTCCTCGCGGCCGTCGTCGTGGGGGTCGCCTGCTGATCGACGAGGACTGCGGGTGGCCGCTCCTGTGCACCGTGCCGGACGAACCACGCCGTGACACGAGTGTGCGTCGTGGTCGGATCGGAGAGGTGCACCTTCGGCGGTGCCGCTGCGACCAACGGCAGACCGAGGACGGCGCAGGCAGACTGGTGTGAGACGACGTCCGTGTCACGGATCCGGTGCGCCGAGGCCCGGACGAGCACGTGGTGCTGCTCGCCGGGGTGCAGCCCGTCGAGGGCACCCGGGTGGACGAGGACGCCCGGACGGAGGCGTTCGAAGCGTCCGCGGCGAACGTCGCGTTCGAGGGCACGGCGTTCGGCGGAGGTCGCGCCCGATGTGCGGATCAGTTCGACGTCGTTCGCTCTGGACATGACACCAGGCTCGCCGAACGCGGAGATCCAGCACGCTCCGGACGCCGATCTGTGGAGACTCTGGCGGTGGCGACGCCCTGTGGAGGACTGACCGCCTGCAGTGCGTGTGCATGTTCCGACGATCCACGCGTCGAACGACTCGTGTGTTGTCGCCTGATGTGCGCGCAACTACTGCGTGTGCATGTTCCGACGATCCACGCCGTGAACGACTGGTGGAATGTCGCAGAACGGGTGCGAAGCAGCTGCCCCCGCCACCACCTACACCCGCGCGAGCTCCGCCCGCAGCGGCAGGTCCTGCTCCTCGAGGATGACCTGCGCGCCCACGGCCGTCCGGGCGTTCACGACGATCGGCGCGAGCAGGTTGACCGTGGTGCCGGACGCACCGGGGTTCGCGACCACGAGCAGCATCGCGTCGGCGGGGTCGGTCAGCCCGAGCCCGGCGGCCTGCTCGTCGGTGAGCTCCGGCGCGTACGACGGCAGGTGCACCGCGGCGTCGAGCAGGAACAGCCGTGCGTCGTCGCCGACGAGCGTGAACAGCCCCTCGGCGCCGTCGACCGGCGACAGCTCGAAGGCCGCTGCGGGGGCGAGCCCGAACGGCGGGACGGCGAAGGTCAGGGAGATGCTCATCGGAGGTAGTCCATCAGGGTCGGCTGCAGGACCTTCGCGGTGACGGCGAGGGCTGCCTGGTAGTTGGTCTGCTGCACCTGCAGGTCGAGGACGGCCTTCGCGAGGTCGACGTCCTCGATGTCGGCGCGACGGCTCTCGAGCGAGACGGTCGCCGACTTCAGCGAGTCCTGCGCCGTGAGCGCGGCGGCGTGCCGGATCCCGACGTCGGCCTGGGCGCCGCGGACGGTCCCGAGTGCGCCGTCCACGTCGTTGATCCGAGCGTTCACGTTCACCCCGTTCTGCAGGTCGTTGACGATGGAGTCGATCACCGCGAACACCGAGTCGTCGCCGGAGCCGAAGACCGCGGTGCCGGCGGTGTCGACGCGCACGGTCGTGCCGTCACCGATCCGCCGGGACACGTCGGTGCCCGATGTGGCCCAGCCCGTTGCCGGGTCGTAGGCAGCGGCGGCGGTCGACGATCCCGCGAACACCGAGCGGGTGCCGTAGGTGGTGTTGGCACGCGCCTCGAGGTCCGCCTTCAGCGACCGGAACTGCGTGACGAAGGCGTCGCGGTTCGTGTCGCTCATGGTGCCGGAGTTCGCGGCCTGCACGGTGAGGTCGCGGACGTTGTTGAGCACCGAGTAGACGCTCGACAGCGCACTGTCGGTGGTCGCGAGCCAGGCCGCGGCGTCGTTCGCGTTCCGCGAGTACTGCGCTGCAGCGGCCTGCTCCTTGCGCACCTGCATCGACGACGCGGTGCCGACCGGGTCGTCCGAGGGCTTCTGGATCGCACGCAGCGTCGTGGCCTGGTCGGTGAGCTCGGCGACCCGCGCGGCACCGGCCTGCAGCCGGGCCGACGCGGCCGCCATCGACATCTGGGTGGTCACACGGGTGATCACGATCAGCCCCTCCCGACGAGTCCGACGCGGTTGATGATGGTGTCGAGCATCTCGTCGACCGCGGTCAGGACGCGCGCCGCGCCCTGGTACGCGTGCTGGTAGCTCAGCAGGTTGACGTTCTCCTCGTCGAGGTCGACGCCGGCGCTCGACTGCTGCTGGGTGCGTGCGTTGGTGAGCGCGAGTCCGGTCATCGTGGATTCCGACGACGCCGACCTGGAGGCGGTGCCCACCCCCGCCACGAACGTCGCCCAGACCTGGTCGGCACCGTCCGACGACGCCCCGAGTCGCGCGAGCGCGTCGGCGAACGAGTCGTCGAGTTCCCCCGCCGCGTTCCGCGTCGCCAGTCCGCCGGCGTCCGTGGGGACGACGCCGAGCGCCTGGGCGGCGGGGACGCCGGCCGCCAGGGAGAAGAAGGGTGCACCGGTGGCGCCGGACGGGGTGGTCCCGGCGGCGTGCAGGGTGTTCACGGTGGTGGCGAGTCGCGTGGCCACGGCGTCGTAGGACGCGGAGGCCTCGGCGAGTGCGCCGCCGGTACCGGTGCCGGACGCCGGCGCGAGGACCGCGAGGGCGCCGCCGATCGAGCCGCCGCTCAGCCCGACCGCCCCGGCCGTTCCGGTGGTCCAGGTCAGGGTGACCGCGGTGCCGTCGGCCAGACGCTCGCCGCCGCCGAGGGCGACCGAGCGGGCGTCGGTGCCCTGCACGAGCGGGTTGCCGCCGAGGAGCACGTCGACCGTGCCGTCGGCGTTCGTCCGGGTGGTGCCGCCGGCGAGCGTGGCGATCTGCTGCGTGAGCTGGTCGCGCTGGTCGAGCAGCTCGTTGGCGGTGCCGCCCGAGGCGAGCGCGGTGCGGATCCGGCCGTTCAGGTCGGCGACCTGTTCCGCGGCGCCGTTCAGCTGGGCGACCTGCCCGGTCAGGGTGCCGCGCACCGAGGACCACTGCGCGTCGACGGCCTTCGAGCCGGCGGCCAGGGCGGAGACGACGGTGCCGGCGGCCCCGAGTACGGCGCTGGCGGCACCCGGGTCGTCGGGGTGGCTGGCGAGCTCGCTCCAGGACGACCAGAACGCGTCGAGCTTGGCGCTCAGGCCGTCCTTGCCGGGCTCGTGCAACCCGGTCTCGAGGGCGGACAGTGCCGTGGCGCGGGCATCGGCGTAGGCCGAGGAACCGGCGGCGACGCGGACGCCGGCGTCGAGCGTGAGGGACGCCAGGCGGGCGATGCCGTCGACCGAGACGCCCTGGCCGGCGAGGGCCGCGGTGCCCCGCATGAACCCGGTCTGGGTCGCGGGGATCGAGTTCTGCGTGACGCGCTGCCGGGTGTACCCGGTGGTGCCGGCGTTCGCGATGTTCTGGCCGGTGACGTCGATGCCGGCACGGGCGGCGGCGAGGCCGGAGTAGGCGGTCGCGAGGGATCCGAAGGTGCTGACCACGGTGCTACAGCGTCCCTTCGAACAGGCGGGCGCCGTCCTGGCCTGCGCCGGACGTGCCACTGGCGTCGTAGGTGGCGGCACCGGTGACGGTCCCCGCCAGGGTCTCCTCGGTGGCCTGGGCGGCGGCACGGAGGAACCGGTCGTTCTCGTCGCGCAGGGCGCCGATCTGGGTGGTCAGTTCGACCATCGCGGTGAGGTGCGACGACAGGATCTCGCCCCACGGCCCGTTCGGCGCCGCGGCGACGACGTCGCGCAGGGGAGCGTCGGCGGGGACGCCCCACTCCTCGGCGACCTCGGCGCTCTGTGCGGCGCGTTCGAGGCCGGTGCTGCGGAGCCGGTCGAGGACCTGCTCGACCTCGCGGCTGGCGTGCGACACCCAGCGGGAGCGGCCCGCGGTGAGCAGGAGCTGCTCCTCCTCGAGCTTGAAGGTGAGCAGTTCGAGCAGCTCGCGTTCGCGCCAGAGCACGGCGGACAGGTCGTTCACGCTCATCAGCTCCTCCCAGGTGGTGGTTCGTCGGGGTGGCCCCCGGTCCGTCATCCTGCGGACACCGGGACCTATCGACTCGGTGACCGCGACCGTAAGCCCCGACGGACGAGTGCCGTCACCCGTACTCGTCGACGCTGTGACCCGATGACCCCCGACGGGGGACAAGAACGAGCGTTCCCGACCCTGAGTCCCCCCAAATGCCGACCGAAAATCGGGCCTGACACCCCCGCACTGGGGACGGTTGTGCACCTGCTCAGCGCATTGCCAGCCGATACATTCAGAACGCACCCCGGGGGACACCCGGAACCGCGCGGGAACGATGCGGGTGCACCGCTCGGAGGGACCCGGGCGGGTCTTCGGCGTACGCACCGGCCATCCGAGGCCGGCGTCCGTCGCGCCCACGGACGGGTGAGCCGACACACGTCAGGTCGACCAGGGGAACAGCATGGACCGCACCGAACGCAACGCGATGATCGTGGAGCACCTCCCGCTCGTGGGCTACATCGTGGCCGACGTCCGCTCCCGGGCGACGCACCTGGACCGCGACGACCTCGCCGCCGTCGGGTCCCTCGCACTCGTCGCAGCCGCCGAGGCGTTCGACCCGACCCTCGGTGTGCCGTTCGGTGCCTACGCCCGCACCCGGATCGCCGGCGCGCTGGCGGACGACATGCGCTCGGCCGACTGGGCGTCCCGCGGCACCCGGAAGCGGATCCGCGAGACCCTCGCCACGCAGGAGGCCCTGTCCGCGCGCCTCGGCCGGAGCGTCGGTGCGCAGGAGATCGCCGATGCCATGGGCGTCGACAAGCAGACCGCCGTCGACGCGATGAGCGACGCCGCCCGCACCGTCGCGCCGCTCGACGAGACCGTGCACGACCTCGTCGCCGCGGACCTGCCGCTCCCCGGGGACGACCTGCTCGAGACCGAGAAGCGCCGGTACCTCCGCGCCGCGGTCGAGGCCCTGCCGGAGCGGATGCGCTTCATCGTCGAGGCCGTCTACTTCGGCGACCGCTCGGTCACCGACGTCGCCGCCGAGCTCGGCATCACGCACTCGGCCGTCTCGCAGCAGCGCTCCGAGGCGATGCGCCTGCTCCACGACGGTCTCGCCGCCCACTACGGCGACGGCACGACCGTCGAGCCCGCGAGCCGCACCACCGCGGCCCGCCGCAGCGCCTACCTCGCCCGTGTCGCCACGAACGCCGCCGCCGGTGTCGCGCGCGCAGTGCACGACGCCGCAGCAGGACCGGCCGTCGCGGCGAGTTGAGACGTCGGCGGAAACTTCTCCGCCGATCCCCTAACGACTCCCGGCAACCGGTCGAGAGTCATCCATGTCAGCCCACGGACGGGCCGACGCACGACCCACATTCACGGAGGAAACCACCATGGGTATGTCCATCAACACCAACCTCTCGGCGCTCAACACGTACCGGAACCTGAACTCGACGCAGAACGACCTGTCGAAGTCCCTCGAGAAGCTCTCGAGCGGCCTCCGCATCAACCGTGCTGCCGACGACGCGTCCGGTCTGACGATCTCCGAGGGGCTGAAGTCCCAGGTCGGTGGCCTCACGGTCGCCGCCCGCAACGCGCAGGACGGCATCTCCGTCGTGCAGACCGCTGAAGGTGGCCTCACCGAGACCCACTCGATCCTCCAGCGCATGCGCGACCTGGCCGTCCAGGCCGGCAACGACTCGAACAACGCGGACTCCCGGACGGCGATCACCACCGAGGTCGGCGAGCTCACCAAGGAGCTCACCCGCATCTCGGCGTCGACCAAGTTCAACGGCATCAACCTGCTCGACGGCTCCGCCGGCGCCGCAGGCGTCCTGAAGTTCCAGGTCGGCGCGAACGGCGACGCGGCGAGCCAGATCGACGTGGACCTGTCGAAGTCGAACGTGGAGTCCGTGTCGACCGCGGTCGGCGCGCTCACCTTCGACTCGGCGACGAACGCTCAGGCTGCCATCACCGCGATCGACGAGCAGATCAAGTACGTCTCCGCCGCCCGTTCGAGCATCGGTGCAGTCCAGAACCGCTTCGACCACGCCATCAACGTGACGAACGTGGCCAAGGAGAACCTCACCGCTGCCTCCTCGCGCATCACCGACGTCGACATGGCGGAGGAGATGGTCAAGTACACGCGCGACAACATCCTCAGCCAGGCCGGCACCTCGATGCTCGCGCAGGCGAACCAGAGCACCCAGGGCGTGCTCTCGCTCCTGCGCTAGCCATCACGACGTCCGTCCTCCGGGCCCGATCGGGTGCCCCGGAGGACGGACGCCGCCGTCCTGACCACCTCCACGACGCCAGGGAGTGTCGACGATGTCCTCGTCCGTGTCATCGAGCACCAGCCTCGCGATCGACGGTCTGGTCAGCGGTCTCAAGACGACCGACCTCATCAACTCGCTGATGAGCGTCGAGGGGGTCCCGCAGACCCTGCTCAAGAACAAGCTCACCACCACCAACTCGTTCATCTCGTCACTGCAGACGCTCAACGGGTTGATCCAGGGGCTCGCCACGAAGGCCGCGGACGCCGCGAAGGCCTCGTCGCTCGACCTCTTCGCCGCGACGAGCACCGCGCCGAGCGTCACCGCGGTCACCGGTACCGGAGCGACCGCGGGCTCCATCAGCTTCACCGTCGGATCGACCGCCTCGGCCCAGGTCGGTGTGACCGCCGCGATGTCGACGTGGTCGACCGGTGCGCAGCCGATCACGATCGTCGGCGCGGACGGCAAGTCGACCACCGTGACGCCGGCGTCCGGCTCGCTCGACGACGCCGTGTCCGCCCTGAACAAGTCCGGTGCGGGCGTCACCGCGACGAAGGTCTCCGCCGGCACCGATGCCGACGGCACCAAGCTCTACCGCCTGCAGCTCACGTCCGCGAAGACCGGGGCGGCCGGCGGGTTCCAGGTGTACCGGGGCGGCGCCGACGAGGTGGCAGCGGGCACCGCAACGAACGTCCTCACCGAGACCGGTGCCGCCGTCGTCACCGCGGCGACCGACGCCAGCGTCACCCTCTGGGCCGGCACCGCCGCCGCGCAGACGGTCACGAGCGCCACGAACACCTTCACCGGTCTCGTCCCCGGGGTCGATGTGACCGTCTCGAAGGCCACCACCGAGCCCGTCACCGTGACGGTCGCGCAGGACACCACCAAGGCGCAGTCCGTCGCCTCCGGGCTCGTCGACGCGATGAACGCGATCGCGGCCTACTACAAGACGAACACCGCGGTGTCGAGCTCGACCAGCGCGACGTCCGGCACCACGACCACGAAGGCCGGCGTCCTGCTCGGCGACGGTGCGTCCCGCGACGCCGTGCAGCGGCTCACGAGCACGATGTCCGCCCCGATCGACGGCAAGTCCCCGTCGACGATCGGCATCGTGATCACGAAGGACGGCACGTTCACCTTCGACCCCGAGGTCTTCCAGAAGGCCCTCGCCACCGACCCGAAGGCCACCCAGGCGATGCTCTCCGGGGTCGCCGCGAACGTCGGCGCCGCGGCCACGGCTGCTTCCGACAAGTACGACGGCTCGGTCACCACGTCCATCACCGGGCAGCAGGCCGTCGCCAAGGACCTCACCACCCAGATCGACAGCTGGACCGACCGGCTGGCGATGCGCCGGGCCTCGCTGCAGACCCTCTACTCATCCCTCGAGACCAGCCTCAGCAAGCTCCAGTCGCAGTCGAGCTGGCTCGCCAGCCAGCTCGCCTCGACGTCGAGCTGACGGGAACGACCATGACCTTCGACTTCCAGGCAGCCGCCTTCCGCCAGGCTGCCCAGCCGCGCACCGTCACCGACCAGCGTCGTGCCCAGTACACGAACGAGGCCGTGCTGTCGGCGACGCCGGCCCAGCTGGTGACGATGCTCTACGACCGGCTGCTGCTCGACCTGCACCGCGCCGAGGCCGCGCAGGTCGCCGCCGACTGGGAGGCGGCCCGCGAGCAGCTCCTGCACGCCCAGGCGATCGTCGGTGAGCTCTCGAGCACCCTCCGGATCGACGTCTGGGACGGCGGCGAGGGCCTGCTCGCCGTCTACAACTACGCCTCCACCTCGCTCATCACGGCGAACGTGCACCGCGATGTGCAGGCCACCCGCGACTGCATCCGGATCCTCGAGCCGCTGCGTCAGTCGTGGCACGAGGCGGCCGCGTCGCTGCCCGCGACGCCCGCCACGCAGCAGCCGACCGGGGGAGCCCTCGGTGTCGCCTAAGCCGTCCGCAGAGCTGTCGCCTGAGCCGTCCGACGGACGAGCCGCATGGGAGGCCCTGCTCACCTCCCTGGAGCACGACGCCGCCGGGCAGGCGGCCGACTCCACGGCCGTGGCCGGGTGGTCGGAGCCGGCCGGGCTGGGACCGCTGCCGCGGGATCTGGTGGGACGGGCCTCCCGGCTGCTCGCCGCGCAGCGGGACCTGATGACGGTGCTGGAGGCGGACCGCCGCTCGACGCTGGAGCACCTCGGTGCCCTGCGCGCCGTCGACGCCACGCGCGAGCCCCGCGGGTCCGTGTACCTCGACGCTTCCGCCTGACCCGCGCCCCCGCACCGCTTCTGCGACAGAGCACCCGTCGATCGACGGGTGCTCTGTCGCATCTCGGGTGCTCTGCCGCCCACCACCGCCCCCCGTTCGGGGCGACGCCTAACGCGGCGGACGACGGGCTCCGATAGCGCCACACGAGCACGGATCGCTCACCAGTTCGGCCAGGGATCGGCCACCACCGCACGGCGACGTCGCACCGACGACGCCTGACGAGGGGACCCCTGTGTTCGATTCCGTGACGAGCGTCGCGCTGCAGAGCGCACTCGACGGCCTGTCGATGCGCCAGAAGGTGATCGCGAACAACATCGCGAACATCAACACGACGAACTACCACGCCGAGAAGGTGCAGTTCGAGGACGCCCTGGCGAAGTCGATCGTGGACGGCGACGGCGCCACCACCCCGACGATGGCGCGCAGCCTCGAGCCGACGAACACGAACGGCAACAACGTCAACCTCGACGAGGAGACGCTGTCGAACATCGACACCGTGCTGCGGTACCAGTTCGCCACGCAGGCGATGAACTCCGAGCTCACCAGCGTCCGTGCGGCGATGCGGACGAACTCGTGACGACCTTCGACGCGATCGGCATCGCGAGCACCGGCCTGACCGTGCACCGGAAGTGGCTCGACGCCGTCTCGGACAACATCGCCAACGCGAACACCGTGAAGTCCATGGACGACACCGCGTTCCAGGCGCGCTACGTCGAGGTGCAGGAGGGCGCCGGCGTCTCCGGCGCCTACGTCAAGGGCGCCGCGTTCGGCAGCGCCGCCGGCCGTGTGACCTACGACCCGGACAACCCGCTCGCGAACGAGGAGGGCTACGTCCGCATGCCCGACATCGACCTCGGCACGCAGATGGCGGACCTCATCATGGCCCAGCGTGGCTACCAGGCGAACGCCGCCGTGGTCGACCGTGCCAAGACCGCCTACGAGGCGGCACTGCAGATCGGGAAGAACTGATGCCCATCGACGCCGTGAACGGTGTGACCACCAACGCGATGACGAACGCCCTGACCAGTGTGTCGGGGACGTCCAGCGACAGCACGAACGCGACCGGTGCCGCCGGCGCGACGACCGACGGCAGCGGGTTCGCCGCGAGCCTCGGCAACGCCGTCGACGGGCTGCAGTCGCTGCAGAGCGACTCGAAGACCCTCGCGCTCAAGGCCGTGACCGGCAACCTCGACGACATCCACGACGCCACGATCGCCGCCACCCGCGCGCAGGTCACGCTCGAGCTCGTCTCCGCCGTCCGCAACAAGGGCGTCGACGCCTTCAACGAGATCATGAGGATGCAGGCCTGATGCCCGTCGCCGTCAAGAACGTCTTCGCGCGCCTCAGCGCCTACGTGCAGGGCTTCTCCGCCGCCCAGCGCACCATCGCGATCCTGGCGATCGCGGCGCTCGTGCTCGGCGGGATCGCCCTCGCGTCCTGGCTCGGCAAGGCGTCCTACGCCCCGCTCTTCACCGGGCTCGCCGCGGCCGACGCGAGCTCCATCACGGACCAGCTGCAGACCGACGGTGTGCCGTTCCAGCTCACCGACGGCGGCGCGACGATCCTCGTGCCGCAGGCGCAGGTCTACTCGGAGCGGCTCAAGGCGGCGTCGAACGGCCTGCCGTCGTCGAACGAGGGCGGCTACTCGCTGCTCGACAAGATGGGCGTGACGAGCTCCGAGTTCCAGCAGGACGTCACCTACAAGCGCGCGATGGAGGGCGAGCTCGCCAAGACCATCGGTGCGATGGACGGCGTGCAGACCGCCACCGTGCAGCTCGCGATCCCGGAGAAGTCCGTGTTCGTCTCCGAGGAGAAGGACCCGACCGCGTCGGTGTTCATCGCGACCGACAACGGCACGCAGCTGAGCACCGACCAGGTGCAGGCCATCGTGCACCTGACGAGCGCCTCGGTCGAGGGCATGCAGCCCACCGACGTCTCGGTCGTCGACGCGAAGGGCCAGACCCTGTCCGCCGTCGGCACCGGTGCGACCGGCAGCGGCGCGGACCAGGCCGCCGACTACGACGCGGCGACGAGCAAGAAGATCCAGGACCTGCTCGACACCACGCTCGGTGTCGGCAACGCGACCGTCGTGGTCTCCGGGACGATGAACCAGGAGTCCGGCACCCGGACGTCGGAGAGCTACACGAGCCCGACCTCGGGCCCGGTCGCACTGAACGAGTCGAGCACCACCGAGGAGTACGGCGCGGGCTCCGGCGCGGGGAGCGGCGCGACCGGTGTCCTCGGTCCGGACAACATCGCCGTCCCGAACGGCACCGCGACGAGCGGCGCCGGCGACGACGGGTACAAGAACGAGTCGGCGACGAAGAACAACGCCGTCGACCACACCACCGAGACCACGCAGATCCCCTCGGGCGGGCTCGACCGGCAGACCATCTCGGTCGCGCTGAACTCGAAGGCCGCCGCCGTGCAGAACGCGAACCTGCAGAGCATCAACGACCTGGTGTCCGCCGCCGCGGGTGTCGACCAGAACCGTGGCGACCAGGTCAAGGTCGCGATGATGGACTTCGACACGAGCGCCTCCGACCAGGCCGCCAAGGCCCTGGAAGCCCAGCAGAAGGCCGACCAGCAGGAAGCGCTGTGGTCGTCGATCCGCACTGCCGGCATCGTGATCGGCATCGTCCTCGCCGTCATCGCGATCATGTTCTTCGTCGCCCGCCGCAACCGGAAGCAGGAGCGCGAGGCCGTCGACCTCGGCGAGCTCGACGCCTTCGCCGGTGAGACGTTCCAGCTGCCCCTCGCGATGGACGGCGTCGACGACCGGGCCACGCTCGGTGCCGGTGACGCCCCGACCGCCGTGCTGTCCGCGATGCCCGGCGGGGACGCCCCCACCGAGGTACTGACGACCGAGGAGATCACGGCCGAGCGCCGCCGTCAGGACATCTCCGCCCTGGCCGAGCGTGACCCGAAGCGCACCGCCGAGCTCCTGCGCGGGCTCCTGGACGACCGGGCACCGGTGTGAGCGCGCTGATGCCGAGCCCCGGCGGCGGTTCCGGTCCGAGTGACCGTGCCCTGACCGGCGCGCAGAAGGTCGCGCTCATCCTCATGCAGATGGAGACCGACCGCGCCGCCGAGGTGATGAAGCAGTTCACCGAGATGGAGGCCGAGGAGATCTCCGCCGAGATCGTCCGGATGCGCCGCGTCGAGGACACCGTCGTCGACCAGACGCTGTCGGAGTTCCACCGGATCACGATGAGCGGCCGCCTGCAGAAGCGCGGCGGCAAGGAGACCGCCCTCGGGCTGCTCGAGGCGTCGTTCGGCGCCGAGCGGGCCGCCGGCGTGATGGACCGTCTGGCCTCGAACCTCGCCGGCCAGTCGTTCGACTTCCTCGACGACGCCGAACCCGGCCAGGTCATCTCCCTGCTCGAGGGCGAGCTGCCGCAGACGATCGCCCTCGTGCTCGCCCACCTGGGCCCCGGGCAAGCCAGTGCCGTGCTCGCCGGGATCGACGAGCGTGTCCGCACCGACGTCGCCCAGGCCTTCGCCACCATGGGCAGCGCGACCCCCGAGGCCGTCGGCATCGTCGCCGGTGTGCTGCGCCAGCGCGCCGGGGCCGTCGTGTCGCCGCGCGAGAGCGTCGAGGTCGTCGGTGGCATCGCGCCCCTGGTCGACATCATCAACCGCTCGGACGTCGCGACGGAGAAGGCCGTGCTCGAGGGACTCGAAGCCCGCGACCCGGAGCTCGCCGAGGACATCCGCTCCCGCATGCTCACCTTCGAGGACATCGTGAAGCTCGAGTCCCGCGACATCCAGCAGGTGCTGCGCGGCATCGACTCGAAGATCCTCGCGACCGCCATGAAGGGCGCAGCCGGGCCCGTCGTCGAGACCATCCGCGCGAACGTGTCCGAGCGCAACCGCGAACTGCTCGACGACGAACTGCAGGCCATGGGCCCGGTCCGCGTCTCGCAGGTCGAGGAAGCCCGTGCCGAGGTCGTCCGCTCCGTGCGCGAGCTCGAGGCCCAGGGCGTCGTCACCGTGCACCGCGCCGAGGAGGACGAGCTCGTTGACTGACACCGTCGTGCACCGCGTCGCCTTCCCGGTGCTCGCCGACCCCGCCGGACGCGAGCGTGCGTCGAGCGCGGACGTCCGCGGGCACGCGGCCGGGTACACCGCCGGCCTGCGGGCCGCGCAGGCCGAGACCGACGCCCTGCGCGCCCGGCTCGAGGCCGAGTACGCCGCGCGGGTCACCGCGCTGCAGGCCGACATCGCCCGCCGGATCGCGGTCCTCGACGCCGCCACGAGCGCCATGCTGTCCACGGTCGCACCCGTCCTGGCGGACGCCGAGGCGTCGGTCGCGAGTGCGGCAGTCGACCTGGCCGAGGCGATCGTCGGCAACGTGGTCCGCGCCTCCAGGCCCGCACACGACGCGACCGTCACCGACGGTCCGGACGGACCGGGCAGCCGGGAGGCCCGGATCGCGTCCGGCGCCGAGGCCACCGTCCGGCGGGCGCTCGCGTCCGTCGACCGCACGGTCCCGGTGGCCGTCCGGCTCAGCCCGGCGGACGCCGCGCGCGTCGCCGGCCTCGACCTGCCGGTGCCGGTCGTCGCCGACGGCACCCTGCGCGACGGCGACGCCGTCGTCGACCTGCCGGACGGCATGCTCGACGCGCGCATCGCCACGGCGCTCGACCGCGCCCGCACCGCCCTCGGTGTGGACGCGACGGGAGCCGACCGGTGACCGCCACGCTGCTCCGTCCGCGCGGTCTCGACGAAGCGCTCCTGCGGGCCGCACCCCAGCGGGTCGGTGTCGTCACGAGCGCCGTCGGCCTGGGGCTGACGATCGCCGGGCTCGACGCCCGCGTGGGCGAGGTCGTCACGGTCGGCGCCGAGGACGGCGAACAGACCGCGGTCGAGGTCGTCGCCACCGATGCCTCGGGCGTCCGCTGCATGCCGCTCGGCCGCCTGACCGGCGTGACCGCGGGCACCCCGGCGCGTCCGACCGGCCGCCCGGTGCTCGTGCCGACCGGATCCGGTCTGTTCGGCCGCGTGCTCGACGGGCTCGGCCGACCGATCGACGACCGTGGGCCGCTCGAGGGGCCCGGCGGCGGACCGGTCACCTGGGTCCCGCTCGGCCACGACACCCCGAGCGCGATGGCCCGGACCCGCATCGACACCCCGATGCAGCTCGGCGTCCGCGTGCTCGACACCCTGACCACCGTCGGCCGCGGGCAGCGCATGGGCCTGTTCGCCGGCTCCGGCGTGGGCAAGTCGTCGCTGCTGTCGATGATCGCGCGGGGGAGCGACGCGGCCGTCAACGTCATTGCCCTGGTGGGGGAGCGCGGCCGTGAGGTGCGCGAGTTCCTGGAGGACGACCTGGGACCCGAGGGGCTCGCCCGCTCGATCGTCGTCGTGTCCACCTCTGACGAGCCCGCACTCATGCGCCTGCGCGCCGCGTTCGTGGCCACCCGCATCGCCGAGTCGTTCCGCGACGCCGGCCAGGACGTCGTGCTCATGATGGACTCGCTCACCCGCGTCGCGATGGCGCAGCGTGAGATCGGGCTGTCGGTGGGGGAACCGCCGGCCACCCGGGGCTACCCGCCGTCGACGTTCTCGGTGCTCGCGGGACTGCTCGAGCGCGCCGGGACCGACCGCGTCGGCAGCATCACGGGCATGTACACCGTGCTGGTCGACGGCGACGACCACAACGAGCCGATCGCCGACGCGGCCCGCAGCATCCTCGACGGCCACGTCGTGCTCGACCGCAAGCTCGCGATCACCGGGCACTTCCCGTCGGTCGACGCCCTCGGCTCGGTGTCCCGCGTCGCCTCGAAGGTCACCCGACCCGAGCAGCGTGCCGCCGCCACCGTGCTGCGGAAGGTGATGGCCGCCCGTGCCGGCGCCCAGGACCTGCTCGACGTCGGCGCCTACCAGCGCGGGTCGAACCCGCTCGTGGACGCCGCCGTCGACCACCAGGGATCGATCGACGCGTTCCTGCGCCAGGGCATGGACGAGCGGGCCACGGCTGACGCGTCCTGGCAGCGCCTCGGCGGCCTCGTGCAGCAGCTGGGGGTGTCGTGATGGCCCGCCGTTTCCCGCTCGCCGGGCTCCTGCGCCTGCGCCACACCGAACAGGACCGTGCCGCCGCCACGCTGGCCACCGCGAACGAGCGCGTCCGGGACGCCGCCGACGCCCGGATCGCCGCACGCCGGAGCCTCGCCGACAGCGAGGACGCCCAGCCGATCCAGGACGCCGCCACCCTGAGCGCCGTCGCCGCAGCCCGTGCCGCGACCCGCGGGATGCTCGAGGAGCTCGACGCCGTGGTGCAGAACCGCCGTGCCGACGCCGACCGGGCGCAGCAGGACTACACCGCCGCCCGTCGTGCCGCCGTCGGCCTCGAGAAGCTCGAGGGAAAGCACACCGAGCAGCAGGCGGCCGAGGAACTCCGGACCGAACAGAACGCCCTCGACGAGATCGCGGCACGACGCCGCACGGAAGGTGGTGCCCGATGAGCGTCGAAGCGGTGCTCTCCCGGATCTCGGAGATCCGGTCCCAGATCGACACGCTGCGCGGCGGGACGGCCACGGCCGCCCCGAGCACGTCCGCCACCAGCGGTACCGCGGGGTCCTCAGCCTTCGCCGACGCCCTCGCCACCGCCGACGGCACGACCGGCGCCGCGAGCGCTGCCGGTGCGACCGCCGCGGCGACCCCGGCGGCCACCCGTGCCCCCGCGACCTCGGTCGACGCCGGGGCCGGCACCCTCGCCACCGGCAGCGGTGCGACCGGGGCCGACGTGGTGGCCGACGCGAAGAAGTACCTCGGCGTGCCGTACGTGTTCGGCGGGGAGACGACCGCGGGCATGGACTGCTCGGGCCTGGTGCAGACGGTCTTCAAGGACCTCGGGGTCACGATGCCCCGGGTCGTGCCGGACCAGGCGAAGATGGGCGTCGAGGTCGGCTCCCTGAAGGACGCGCAGCCCGGCGACCTGATCATCCCGAAGGGCGAGGGCCACGTCGTCATCTACGTCGGCGACGGCAAGGTGCTGCACGCGCCGCGCCCCGGCAAGGACGTCCGGATCGTCGACAACTGGTACTCCCAGGGCGACATCGCGACCATCCGCCGGATCGTCCCCGCTCAGGCGGCCCCGGCGGCCGTCGCCGCGCCGACCGCCTCGGCAGCGCGTTCCGCGACCGACCTGCAGACCGCCGCGCTGCTGTCCATGATGCAGTCCGGGAGCGCCGCATGAGCCTGACCATCGCCACCCAGCCGTCCGTGCCCACTGCACCGGGCTCCACCCGGGGTGGATCGTCCGACCCCGCGGCTGCCGGGGCCTTCGGTGCGGCACTGACCGCCGCCGTCGCGACCGAGCGGCGCCCCGGCGACGGTGGTGCCGGGCGGGACGACGCCGACGGCCGCACGGCGGGCGGCTCGGCTGCGACACCGGGCACCGCCACCACGCCGTCCGCGTCTGCGTCCACGTCCGCGTCGGACCAGGCGGTGCCGAGCGACGCAGCGCCCGTCGACGCGCAGGCGCTGCTCGCCGCCGGACTCGTGACCGTGGCCGCACCGATCGCTCCGGCCAGCCGCGCCGCCGAGACGCCCGCCGGCGAACCACACGTCGTCGTGGCAGCAGGCGCGACCGCCGGAACGACCAACACCACGACCACGACACCGCCGTCGGTGGAGGGGGACACCTCGACGCCGGTCCCGTCGACCCCGGCGCCGACCACCGCCCCCGCCACGGCGACCCCGCAGCAGGCACCGGCGTCCGGCACCGCACCGGAGCCGGCTGCCGCTGCGACGACCCGCCCGGCGACCACCGCCGCGACGACCTCCGCCGTGACGCCCGCCGGCACCGCGTCTCCGGCCGCGCCCGCGACGACCGTCGCCGACGCCACCCCCGCGACGACCGCTGCGTCGACGACCAGGGCCACGAGCGACCCGGCGACCACCGCCCCGACGGCCGCTGCCGTGATCGCGGCCCCCGCCGCCACTCGCACCGCCGACGGCGACACCGCGACCGTGACGCCGGCCCAGGCGCCGGTGGTGGCGGCCGCCGCCCCGGCAACCGGCACCGGCTCCCGAGCCGGCCACGGGACGGAGCAGCAGGCGTCGACGCCGGGTGATCCGGGCCTCCCGGCCGTCGCCCCGACGCGCGGTGGCGAGACGCCGTTCGTCATGTCGACGACGCCGACCGCCGCGCCCGCCGCGGCGACCGCGCCGGCCCCGGCACCGCTCGCCCAGCAGCTCGCGCGACCGGTGTTCTCACTCGCGCAGGCCGGCCCCGGCGAGCACGTCGTCACGGTGCAGGTCGTGCCGGACAGCCTCGGCCCGGTCACGGTCCGCGCGCACGTCACCGCCCACGGCATGCACGTCGAGCTGTTCGCCGCGTCGGACGCCGGCCGCGAGGCCGTCCGCCAGGTCCTGCCGGACCTGCGTCGCGACGCCGCCGGCACCGGTGTGAGCACCACGCTCGACCTGTCGTCGCAGAACCAGCCGCAGGACGCGCCGGGTCGCGACGAGCGCCCGGCCGCACGTGCGCTGCCTGGCGACCCCGGCCTGGAGGCGCGGGTCACCCCGCGTCCGCAGCCCACCGCCCACACGCCCTCCATCCGCACCGCGGGACTCGACGTCCTCGCCTGATCCGGCTCACGAACAGGAACGCACCATGCCCATCGACGGCATCACCGGCAGCGTCGACCCGGCCGCGCAGGCCGCGGCCCTCGCCGCGAACTCCACCGCCCAGAAGTCCCAGACGATGGACTCCGAGGTCTTCATGAAGCTGCTCGTCACGCAGCTGCGCAACCAGGACCCGTCGTCGCCGATGGACACCAACCAGATGATCGGCCAGCAGACGCAGCTCGCGATGATGGAGCAGATCACCAACCAGACCACGACGGGGAACGAGAACTTCTCGCTCCAGATGCGCATCGCCGCAGCGAACCTCGTCGGCAAGCAGGTCAGCTACACCGACGCCGACTCGGGCAAGTCCGTCACCGGGACCGCCTCGGCCGTGTCGTACGCGAACAGCGTGCCCACGGTCACCGTGAACGGGAAGGAGGTCGCTCTCGACGTGATCTCCGGCATCACCACCACCGCTCCGGCGTCCTGACGCCCGCTCGTTCCTTCCTCGTTCTTCCTCGTTCTTCCTCGTTCTTCCTCGTTCTTCCTCGCTCTTCCTGCCTCTCCGAAAGGACGCACCATGCTCCGCTCGCTCTACTCCGGGATCTCCGGCCTCCGCTCCCACCAGCAGATGCTCGACGTCACCGGCAACAACATCGCCAACGTCAACACCGTCGGCTTCAAGTCGTCGACCACCGTGTTCCAGGACACCCTGTCGCAGATGACCCAGGGTGCCGGCGGACCGCAGACCGGCATCGGCGGCACGAACCCGGCCCAGATCGGCCTGGGCGTGCAGGTCGCCGGGGTCTCCACGAACTTCTCGCAGGGCTCGGCGCAGGCCACCGGCAAGGCCACCGACCTGATGATCTCGGGCGACGGCTTCTTCGTCACCCGCCTGGGCAACGACACCGTCTACACCCGCGCCGGTGCGTTCGACTTCGACGCCAACGGCCGCCTGGTCACCGCCGACGGCAAGATCGTGCAGGGCTACCCGGCCACGAACGGTGTCGTCAACGAGAACGGCCAGCTGTCCGACATCACGCTGCCGCTCGAAGCAGCGGCCCCGGCGGTCCGCACCACCGCTGCCACGGTCGCCGGCAACCTGCCGTCCGAGACCGCCGTCGGCCAGACCATCACCCGCGAGGCCACCGTGTACGACGCCTCGGGTGCCAAGCACACGATGTCCCTCGCCTACACGCGCACCGCCGACGGCTGGGACGTCACCGGACGCAACGGCCAGGGCACCACGGCGACGACCTCGCTGACCTTCGGCACCGACGGCAAGCTGACCGCCGGCGGCACCCTCGCCGTCGGGGGCATCCGCGTCGACATGGGCGACCTGACCGGGTTCGCCTCACTCAACACCGCGGCGATCGGCTCGCAGAACGGCCGCGAGGCCGGCGCGCTGCAGGGCTACTCGATCTCGAAGGACGGCACCGTCACCGGCACGTTCTCGAACGGCGCGTCGCTCGCGCTCGGTCGCATCGCCCTCGCCACGTTCGCCAACCCGGCCGGCCTCGAGAAGACCGGGGCGTCGGGCTACCGCGCCACGGCGAACTCGGGCGGTGCGACGGTCGGCGGCCCCGGCTCGGCGGGCGTCGGTTCGCTCGCGGCGGGGACGCTCGAGATGTCGAACGTCGACCTGTCGCAGGAGTTCACGAACCTGATCGTCGCGCAGCGCGGGTTCCAGGCGAACGCCCGCATCATCACCACCTCGGACGAGGTGCTGCAGGAGCTCACGAACCTGAAGCGCTAGGCGCGGGGGCGCGTCGCGGGCGCTGTGCTCGCGTCGTGCCCGCTCGCGACGCCGGGCGCTTGGTGAGCAGGAACGGTCGGGTGCTGAAGGGGGACTCGACCGTTCCTGCTCACCATCGTTCGTGGTGCAGGGAGTTCGGCGACCGTTCGTGACGAAACGGTGCGTCGTGACGTCTCATCGGTGCGATGCGCGAGAACCACGACCCCGACCACCAGTCCGACCACCGCTGCTGCAGCGTCTTCGACCGCTGGCGGTGTGATCGACCACGCGGCCACGACGGCGTGCACGAGTCGCGTGCTCCCGGCGGCCGCACGAGCTGGAACGACGCGCTGACCGGGCGGCGGCTCGGGGACGTCTGAGCCCGAGCGCTGTCCGAGGGCGTGACGTGTCGTCCGGATCAGTGGCGGTCTGGGCGTGGGCCGATGTATGGTCAGCGCATGCTGACCATTGCCTCGCGGCACGACGTGCTGAACCGTCTCGGGCGGGCGCTCTCCGACCCCACGCGAGCGCGGATCCTGCTCCGGCTGCTCGACGAACCCGGCTACCCGGCGCGGCTCGCCGAGGAACTCGAGCTGACGCGGACGAACGTGTCGAACCACCTGGCGTGCCTGCGCGGCTGCGGGATCGTCGTCGCCGTGCCCGAGGGGCGTCGGACCCGCTACGAGATCGCGGACCGCAACCTCACCCGCGCGCTCGAGTCCCTGGTCGACGTGGTGCTGGCGGTGGACGTCGCCGACGACGACGGATGCGAGGTCGAGCGGTGACTACCACTGCGGTGTCGCTCGCACCGGCTCGTGTCGGCGTGCTCCGCCGACGGATCCGGTGGATCGTCGCGGCGACCATCGCCTACAACGTGATCGAGGCCGTCGTGGCGATCGCCGCCGGTTCGGTGGCGTCCTCCACCGCGCTGATCGGCTTCGGGCTCGACTCGATCGTGGAGGTCCTGTCGGCTGCGGCTGTCGCGTGGCAGTTCGCCGGGCGTGACCCGGAGGCCCGGGAACGAACGGCGCTGCGGGTGATCGCGGTCTCGTTCTTCGGGCTCGCCCTGGTGGTCAGCGTCGACGCCGTCCTGACCTTCACGGGTGTCCGGTCGCCGGAGCACAGTCCGGTCGGCATCGTCCTGGCCGCGGTGAGCCTGGCCGTCATGCCGTTCCTGAGCCTCCTCGAACGGCGGACCGGACGCGAACTCGGTTCGGCGTCGGCGATCGCCGACTCGAAGCAGACGCTGATCTGCAGCTACCTGTCGGCGGCGGTGCTGCTCGGCCTGCTCGCGAACAGCCTGTTCGGCTGGTGGTGGGCCGATCCGCTCGCCGGACTGGTCGTGGTCGTGTTCGCCGTGCGCGAGGGACTCGAGGCCTGGCGCGGTGACGCTTGCAAGCAGCCGGTGTCGGCGCTGACGGGGGAGCGCGAGCGCGAGCGTTGCGACTGCTGCTGAACGCAGTCTGCCCGCGGCCGGCGGTTCAGTCGGCTTCGGACTCACTGACGTGGCTGACCGCGTCACCGACGATGTGGGCGATGTGCTCGTCGTGCAGCGAGTAGACGGCGTTCCGCCCGATGCGCTCGACCTGCACGATGCCCGCGAGCCGCAGCGTGCGGAGGTGCTGGGACACCAGGGGCTGCGACAGCTCGGTCACTTCCGCGAGGGAGCCGACGTCGGAAGGCTGGGAGATCAACGCCGACAGGATCCGGAGTCGGGCGGGCGAGGACAGCGCCTTGAAGAGTTCGGCTGCTGCTTCGATCCCGTCTGACATGGACTCATGTAAGCGCACGCGCATACGTGCATGCAATACGACGGCCCCGGCGCGGTGCGTCGGGGCCGTCGTGCAGGTCCGTCGATCGGTGCTGATCACGGGCCTGCGCTGATCAGGAGATCAGTGCTCGTCGTAGTGGTCGCCGTGCTGGGCGTGCTTGTGGCCGTCGTGGACGAAGTCCACGTGGTCCTCGTGCTGCACCGTCTCGTGGCCGCAGCCGTCCTGGTGGGTGTGCTCGGCGACGGTGTGCTCTGCGCTGTTCTCGTGCTCGGCCATGGTGACCTCCTGCTGATCGTCGGTTGGGATGCCCTCAGCCTAGATCACATATGCAGAAGTAGCAATACATTTATAGATGAGAACGGATGTCAGCCCGGGAACCGCTGGGTCCCCGCGACGGCCGACGTCGGCAGGGCGTCCCCGGGGATCGCGACCCCGGCAGTGAGTGCCGACGCCCACTCCGCGGTCGGCGCGACGGCGGCGAGGTTCGACTGCAACAACGCCATCAGCGTGCGGTGCACCGTCTCGGCGGACACGGCCCCGGCGGCGTTGACGATGTTGATCGCGCCGGTCGCGTCGGACAGCACCTCGACCGAGACGCCGAGTGCCTCCACCTCGGCTGCCGAGGCAATGATGCAGTTGTTCGTCATGAAGCCGACCAGGGTGACCGTGTCGATCGACCGCTCCTGCAGCCAGGCGAGTAGGTCCGTGTGGGCGAAGACGGAGCTGAACTGCTTCGTGATCTGATGCCACTGGGGCGTCCGTCGCCGCTCGATCTCGGGGTGCAGGGCGAACGCCTCCGTCGTCGGGTTGAACACCGGCGCAGCGTCACCGGCGGTGTGCTGGACGACGACGATCGGCGTGCCGGCAGCGGTCGCGGCGTCGATCGCGGTCGTGATCTGCGCGAGCGCGTCGCGGACGGGCGGGAACCGGACCTCGAGTGGACCGCTGAAGTACTCCAGCTGGATGTCGACGAGGACGAGGGCGCGCTGGGGATCGGACACGGGAGCTCCTTGGGTCGGTGGGTGTACTCGACGATCCTCGTCCGCCGACGCCCTCGGTGCGATTGACACGCGTGCGTCGGTACGATGGATCCAGGCCAAACCGGAGGAGTCCCGCGTGCGGATCGCCATCTACGCCTTCGACGGCATCACGATGTTCCACTTGTCGGTCCCGCAGATGGTGTTCGACGAGGTCACCCGGCTCGGTCTCGCCGACTGGGAGACCGTCGTGTTCTCCGACCGGCACGGTTCGGTCCGGACCGCCGAGGGACTGACGCTCGGTCCCGTGCAGGGGCTGGACGCCGCGGCGGAGGCCGACCTCGTCGTGGTGCCGTCCTGGACCGACGACGGCACCCGACTGCCGGCACCGACGGAGCGGGCGGTCGTCAACGCGCACGCGCGGGGTTCGGTCGTGGTCGGTCTGTGCCTCGGGTCGATCGCGGTCGCCGGTGCCGGGCTCCTCGCGGGACGCAGCGCCGTCACGCACTGGCGCGAGGTCGACCGGCTCGCCGCCGCGCACCCCGACGTCACCGTGGACGCCGACGTGCTCTACGTCGACCACGGTGACGTGCTGACCTCGGCTGGCACGGCGTCCGGGCTGGACGCGTGCCTGCACGTCGTGCGGACGCGGCTTGGCGCCGAGGCAGCGAACCGGGTCGCGCGGAGCCTGGTCGTCGCGCCCCACCGCGAAGGCGGGCAGGCCCAGTACATCGAGCGGCCGGTCGTGCAGCGTCGGGGCGACGACCCGGTGGCGACGGCATCAGCCTGGGCGGTGGAGCACCTGGACGAGGAACTCGGCGTCGACCGACTCGCTGCGGCGGCCCACATGAGCCGCCGCAGCTTCGTCCGGGCCTTCAAGGCGTCGACCGGCACCACCCCGGCGGCCTGGGTACGGAGTCGCCGTCTGGACGAGGCCCGTCGGCTGCTCGAGACCACCGACCTGCCCGTCGACCGGATCGCCGCAGCGTGCGGGTTCGGCAACCCGGTCACGCTGCGGCAGAACTTCGCCGTGGCGTTCGGCAGCACACCCTCGAGCTACCGCCGAAGGTTCGACGCGAGGCCCTGACCGGCCGATCCGCGGTCTCAGCGCGGCGCCGTGGGCGAAACCGGGGCGGCCGTCGACGGCCAGTGTGTCGGTCGATCGACACCACGGGGCAGCGCCGTGGTGCCGTCTCCGCGCGCCGCGTTCACCTGCGCCTGTGTGAGGAACACCGCCGTGGACAGGTCGGCTCCGTCGACCCGTGCATCCCGGAGGTCCGCGCCGAGCAGGTCGACACCGGACAGGTCGACACCGCGCAGGTCTGCCGCGATCAGCGTGGCTCCCCGCAGGTCGGCCCCGCGCAGCGACCGTGCGCCGAGGTCGCGCCCGGCGAGGTCCGCCCCCGGACGCAACAGGCCGTCCGGAGCGTCGTCCGCACCGGCGTTGTACCGGCCTCGGACCTCGGCGCTCACCTCGATCAGGACGTCGCGTACTCGAGCGTGCAGCGGCTCGACGTCCAGCGCGAGGAGCGTCGGCCGACCGGCGTCGAGGCTTCGCCGGATCTCCTGCGCGAGCAGGGCAGCGTCGTCTGCTGAGTCCGGGGTCACCGCACGGTCCTGTGCCTCGGCGAGGTGCCAGAGCATCTCGTGCAACCTGCGGACGATCGGGAACACCCGGAACATCTCCGCGCGGGAGTCCGGGTGGTCACGCCAACTGACCCCGTCGTAGAGGGTCTGGGACACGTACTGGCCAGCACCGGAGCAGTCGAAGACGGTGCAGCCCCGGAACCCGCGCGGCCGCAGCGCCTGGTGGATGGTGCAGGAGAAGTCGTCAGCGAGGTTGCCGCAGGGGGTGCCGGCGGGTTTGTCGATCGGGAAGTCGGCGGAGCGCTGGAACCCGAAGGCGGTGCAGCAGAGCGCGAAGCAGTTGCCGCAGTCCGCGCGCAGGGCGGACCGGTCGGTGGTCGTCATGGAGTGGTCTTCCTCTGGTGGTCTGGATGGTGTGCCGGGTGCGGGGGAACTCCTGGTGGAGTTCCCCGTCCGGGCGCACGAGACCACCCCCGCGCGTCGGCGGGGCGAACCGGTGGTGCTGGGTGACCGGTGGGTCACCGAGAGAGACGGAGGATCACTGCGGCCAGGCTAGCGTTCCCGGTGCGATGGGAACGCGGAACGGGCGTACCTGGTCAGAACGACCGACCGGGTACGCCCGCTTCGACCAGGTGTACGCGGAGTCGCCCTACGACGACGTGGGCGGTGACGCCACCGATTCGATGCCGTCGAGCCGCGCCTCTTCCGCGTCGTACCCGGCGCGCACCTGACGCAGCACCAGGTCGTCGATCTCGTCGGCGTCGCGCAGGCGCAACAGGGTCCTCGCCTTGTGCTGGACGAGTGCGAGCTCGAGGGCGATCGCGTTGTCGTGCCGCTGCAGCGCCGGGTGGTCGTCGTCGTCCCCTTCGCGGGCCTCGATCACGTCGAGGTGGGCCTCGTAGTCCTTGCGCAGGCGATCGACGGTGGCACGATCGGCTCCGGTCGACCGAGCGAGACGGGGGAGTGCATCGAGCGCCTCCTCGATGGCGGTGCGTTCGGCGTAGCGACGTTCCTCGCTGACGGACTCGTCCTCGGGGAGCGCGGCGCGGCGCAGGACGGCCGGCAGTACGAGGGCCTGCCCGACGATCGTGACGATGACCACGCCGGCGGTGACGAAGACGATGAGGTCGCGCTCGGGGAAGTCGCCACCGGACTCCAGCGTGCGCGGCACGGCGACGGCCATGGCGAGCGACACCGCGCCCCGGAACCCGGCGAACCCGCTGACGAGCCGGTCGCGGTGCCCCTCGCGGGGTTCTCCGCCGGTGCGCCGGGTGACGAGCCAGATGGTCCCGCCCGCGGCGTTCAGGAACGCGAACCGCACGATGACGAGCAGCACCGCAACCGCGAAGACGATCCCGGTCCCGCGCAGCAGGTCGGCGGGGTCGAGTGCGCGTGCGGCGACCATCGCCTCGATGCCGACCAGGACGAACAGTGCGCCGTTGAGCAGGAAGGTCAGGAACGACCAGAACGCGCGCACCTGCTGGCGGGTCTCGGCACGGTCGAGTTTGGGACCGACCTGGCTGACGACGATGCCGGCCGCCACGACGGCGAGCACGCCCGAGGCGCCGATGGCCTCGGCGGCCAGGAACGCGGCGAAGGGCACGAGCAGGGTGACGAGGTTCTCGAGCACGACGGTGTCGACGCGCCGCAGCACCATCGTCCCGATCCATGCGGCGGCGAGCCCGGCGGCGACCCCGCCGATGTAGGACAGGACGAGCATGCCGGACACGCCCCAGAACGTGAGTTCCTGCGTGCCGACGGTGACGGCCACCGCGATGCCGTAGATGACGAGGGTGGTGCCGTCGTTCACCAGGCTCTCGGCGCGGAGCACGGTGACGTTCCGCCGGGGCAGCATCTTCGTGAGCACGCCGACCGCGGTCGCGTCGGTCGGGGCGACCGCGGCGCCGAGCACCCAGGCCGGCCCCCACGGCATCCCGAGCAGGTGCAGCAGGACGGCGACGGCACCGGCGGTCACCACGACGAGCAGGGTGCCCATCAGGACGATGCCGCGCAGGTTCTTCCGGATCTCGCGGAGCGACGTCGTCAGGCTCTCCCAATAGAGCAGCGCCGGCAGGAACAGCAGCAGCACGGCCTCGGCGGGGAGCTCGACGTCCGCGAACTCCGGCACGAGCCCGAGCAGCGCGCCGAAGACCAGGAGCAGCACGGGTGGTGCGATCCGGATCCGGTCGGCCACGGCCGCCGTCAGCGCGATGGCGAGGCCGAGCACGACCACCAGTTCCGGTCCCAGCACGTGCACTCCGATCGTCGTCCGACCCGCCAGTCAACGCCGATCCACGGTGGATCCTTCCAGAACAGCCGGACGACGCGCCGCACCACACCCGGACGACGCGTCCCGAGCCGCCGCTCACACCGCCCGCGGCCGCCGCACCACCCGCCGCCACCACGCCCGCCACGGCAGGGAACTCACCAGCGCCGACCCGATCACGACGGTCCCGAACCACCCCACGACGACGCCCGGGATCGGCACGAGCAGACTCGCCCACAGCAGCACCGACAGCACCCCGAGGACGTACGCCGCTCCGGCCTTCAGGTACCGAAGCCGCTTGAGCCCCGCAGCCTGGTCGACCCGCGAGGTCAGGCGGGCCAGGAACACCGCGCCCACCCCGATCGCCCCGACGGCGACGGCGGCCTGCTCGAGCGCCCCGAGCCCGTCCGACCCGAGCGGCCCGGACCCCGACAGGCTGTACACGCCGTCGAGGATCTCGAACAGCATGAACACCACGAGCCCCCGCTCGAACACGACCGTCGACGCGTAGAGGTGGATGCGCCAGGCTCCGCGGCCGACCCCGATCGACGCCGTGTCCGACCCGCCGCCGCCGGGGCCGCCGCGCAGCGCCCACGCCGCGGTCCGCTTCGACACGAGGTACGCCGCGATGCCGGCCACCCCGCCGAGCGCGACCGGCAGCAGCGCACCGGCGGCCCAGCCGGAACGCGACCCGACGAGCACCGAGGTCACGACGACCCCCGTCGCAGCGGTGACCAGCGACCAGACGCGGGGTCGCGCGACGGAGGCGAGCCGCGCCTCCAGGCTGCCCAGCCACGACCTGCGGGACGCGCGGTCGGTGTTGAACAGGTACTCGGCGAAGACCTGCCAGATGAACGCGGCGCCGAAGGCGGCGAGGGCCGGACGCACCTCGGCCAGGTGCGCGGAGAACGAACCGGGTGCGAAGACGGCTTCCTCCACCGAGCTGGCCGGGTCGGTCGCGTCACCGACCGCGACGGCGGCCGGCGGCAGGAGCAGGCGCATCGCGAGCACGCCCGCGACGATCCCGAGCGACAGGAACAGCCGCCGGGCGGGGGAGTGCAGCCGGCCGGCGATGCCGGCCATCGGCACGGACGAGTCCGCGGCCATCGCGATCTCGAGGAACGCGAGGGCCACGAAGGCGAGCGCTGCGGCGGGGCCGAGCACCAGCCAGGCCGCCGCGGCGGCCGCGACGGTGATGAGCAGGGGGACGGTCAGGAGTGATCTCGTGGCCATCTGCCCATCCAGCACGGTCGGGCTGGGCGGCGCATGGAGCGCTCCTGGGCATCGGCCTGGAGGCCCGTGGGGACCCCGCAGAACGGGTGACGGCCCGTCCCCACTTGCGGGGACGGGCCGTCAGGTCGCGCGCGTGGGTGGTCGCGTCAGTCGTGGAACGTCTCGATGGACGCGCCGAGCGAGTTGAGGCGCTCCTGCAGCTGCTCGTAGCCACGGGCGATGATGCCGACGTTGCGCAGGACGCTCTCGCCCTTCGCCGCGAGCATCGCCAGCAGGATCACGACGGCGGGCCGCAGCGCCGGCGGGCAGCTGATCTCGGCACCGGAGAAGTGCGTCGGGCCGGTCACGTCGAGGCGGTGCGGGTCGCGCAGGGTGACGCTCGCACCCAGGCGGGTGAGGTCGAGCAGGTGGATCGCGCGGCCCTCGTAGACCCAGTCGTGCACGAGCGTGGTGCCCTCGGCCATGGCCGCGATGACGACGAAGAACGGCAGGTTGTCGATGTTCAGGCCGGGGAACGGCATCGCGTGGATCTTGTCGATCGGTGCGTGCAGCTCGGACGGGTACACCGTGATGTCGACGAGGCGGGTGCGGCCGTTGGCGGCGGCGTACTCCTCGGTGACGTCGAAGCGCAGGCCCATCTCGGCCAGGGTCGCGAGCTCGATCTCGAGGAACTCGATCGGTGCACGGGTCACGGTGAGGGTCGACGCGGTGACGATGCCCGCGGTCAGCAGGCTCATCGCCTCGACCGGGTCCTCGCTCGGCCAGTAGTCCACGACCTCGTCGATCTTGCTCTTGCCGGTGATGCGCAGTGTGGTGGTGCCGATGCCCTCGATCTGCACCCCGAGCAGCTCGAGGAAGAAGCAGAGGTCCTGCACCATGTAGTTGGGGCTGGCGTTCCGGATGACGGTCTCGCCGTCGCGGGCTGCGGCAGCCAGGATCGCGTTCTCGGTCACGGTGTCGCCGCGCTCGGTGAGCACGACCGACTTGGTGGGGACGGCCTGGTTCGCGACGTCGACCTCGTACCAACCGGAGGTCGCCTCGACGTCCACGCCGAACGGACGGAGCGCGATGAGGTGCGGCTCGACCGTGCGGGTGCCGAGGTCGCAGCCGCCGGCGTAGGGCAGGCGGAAGGACTCGTACCGGCCGCTGAGCGGGCCGAGGAACATGAGCACGCTGCGGGTGCGGCGGGCGGCGTCGGCGTCGATCGCGTCGAGGTGCAGGTCGTCGGGGGCGACGATCTCGAGGGTCTCGCCGTCCTCCGACCAGGTGACGCTCGCGCCGAGGCTGCGGAGCACGTCGATGATGCGGTCGACCTCGACGATCCGGGCGACCTTGTGCAGACGGGTCACGCCGCGGTTGAGCAGCGAGGCGCAGAGCAGGGCCACGGCGGCGTTCTTGCTCGAGTTCACCGCGATGGAGCCGCTGAGCTTCCGGCCTCCCTGCACGCGCAGGTGGGCACGCTGCGGGGCGCCGCCGATCGAGACGATCTGCTGGTCGAGGGCGTCGCTGATGCGGGTGAGCATCTCGAGGGACAGGTTCTGCCCGCCCTGCTCGATGCGGTTGATCGCGCTCTGGCTGGTGCCGACGCGTTCGGCGAGCTGGGCCTGCGTCATGCTGCGGCCCTTGCGGGCGCCCCGGATCAGGGCGCCGACCTCACGGAGGGGTGCTGCGGTCGCCGGAGATGCCGGCGAGACGACGGTGGTGGTGTCGGTCATGCGCGCCACGCTAACACGCTCATGAGATAAAGCAGTGGAAGATCGACACCCGTCGCGCGTGCTGAGGTCTCGAATACGTCACAGTTGGGAATTTCGGGGGACGAAACCGCTCAGGGATCGGTCAGGGTGCCCCGGACGATCGAGTCACCGGAGTGCGCCGGATCACCGTCGTCGGCCTCGGCCGAGACGTCCACGACGGGGAACTCCGCGGTGTCGACGCCGTCGGGCACCGTGAAGCGGCCCTGGTCGCCGTCGAGGTAACCGACGCTCACCAGGCCGCCGAGGTCCGACCGCATCATCCAGACCTCGCGGAGCGGACCGGTGCCGGAGCGACCGCGCTCTCCGTGCAGGTCGACGAGCAGGGTCACCCGGCCGTCCTGGTCACGTTCGAGTTCGGCGCGGCCGGTCGTCCCCGACCAACCGGGCAGTGCGGCGAGCTCGGTGTTCGCCAGGACGGTCTCGGTGTCGCCGCGGGGGAGTCCGGGGACGACCCCCGACGCCACACCGATGCCGAGGACGACGGCGAGTACGCCGACGCCGGCGATCGCGATGGCGAGGGCTCGGCGACGACGCGGACGGGATCGGGGTCGGCGGGCCACGGCGTGGTGCTGCGCGTCGGACCGGGTGCCGCCGGCTGCCCCGCCGGACGCGCGTCCGGGGTCGGCCGCCGGCGCCGCAGCCTGCTGCGGCGTCCGGGCGATCTCGGCCGCGATCCGGTCCCACACGTGTTCCGGGGGCGCGGCGAGCGTGACGTCCTCGGACGCCCGCGTCACCGCGGCGACCCGCTGCAGCGCGGCAACTTCATCGCGGCACCGGTCACAGGACGCCAGGTGCTCGGCGACGTCGTCCGCGGCGACCTGGTCGGAGACCGCGAGCATCGCCAGCGTCTCGTCGTCGACGTGCTTCATTCGATCACCTCCAGACGTGTTCGGAGCCGAGCCAGACTTCGGTGGATGTGGCTCTTGACGGTGCCCAGCGGCAGTTCGAGCCGTTCGGCGATCTCACGATGGCTGAGGTCGTCGTAGAACGCCAGTCGCATCACGCGCCGTGGGACCTCGTCGAGCCGCTCGAGCTCGCCGGCGACCAGTGCGCGTTCGGCCAGGTCGAAGGCCGGTTCCGGCGCCGGGGTGGTCTCCTCGACCACGTCCGGGTCGGCGGCGCTGGCGTGCCGTCGGCGCTCGTTCTGCGCGTCGGCGATGCAGTTCCGGGTGATGCCGACCAGCCACGCGCCGAGCGGGGCGCGGCCGGGGTCGTAGCTCGTGCTGCGCTGCCAGGCCTTCACGAAGACCTGCTGCGTGACGTCCTCCGCGGCGGCCGGGTCGGCCAGGGCGCGCAGGGCCAGCGAGTACACGAGCGACGACCACCGTTCGTAGACGGCTCGCAGGGCGTGCTCGCCCCCGGCGCGGAACGCGTCCGAGAGCTCGCTGTCGTCCGGGAGGATGGTCGTCACGTCTTCCTGTCGCTGGCGCGGTCGTCGTCGTCGACCACGATCCGATCGTAGGGGGCGGATCGTCGCCACGGTCAGGCCGGGACCGCGGTGACGACGAGGTTGCTCTCGTAGTGTCCGGTGGCTGCGTCGAACGTCCCACCGCAGGTCACCAGGACGAGCCGTCGTGGTCCGTCGTCACGGAACACCTCGCCCCAGGGGAGTCCCTGCTTCTCGAGCATGCTGACGGAGTCGATGCGCCACGCGGTCTCGGCACCGTCCGCGTCGGTCAGGGTGACCCGGGTGCCGGTCGGGGCGTCGCCGAGGCGGGAGAACGGGCCGATGCCGTAGCCGACCGCGTCGACGTGGGCCGCGATGACGACGGTGCCCTCGGTGGACGACGGTGCGGCACCGAACCGGTACCAGCCCGCGGTCGCCGGGTCGGGCGGCAGCGCCATCGCGCCGTCCTCGTCGACCCCCTCGGGGCGGACCGCCGCGCTGATGCCGGCGTGGTCGACCGTGATGGTGGTGGGGGCGGGGGCATCCCGGACCGGGGGGATCGTGGCGGCCTGCTGCGGTACCTCGGTCGAGAACGCCGACGGGACCGGTGTGGGGGTGGTGGTCGGCAGGACGGACGGTTGCCCGCCGGGGGTGGTCCCGGCCGACGAGCACCCGGTCAGGGCGGCGGCCGCCACGGCGACGACGAGAGTCACCGTGGCGGACCGCACGGGGCGTGGCACCTTCAGCGGCGGGTCGCTGCGTGCCGGCGGCGGAGCACCACGGCCCCGATCGCGGCAGCGGCGGCCAGTGCGGCCGCCGCTGCGCCGACCAGGGGCAGGGGATCCTGGTCGTTCGTGGCCACGAGACCGGCGTTCCCGGCGGGGACGCCGTTCGGCGTGCCACCGAGGTCCGCGATGGTCTGCGTGGCGAGGGCGAGGTTGTCGTCGTCCAGGCTGCCCCAGGCGTAGATGATGGTCGACGAGCCCGCGCTGACCGCGACGTCCGCCGGGCCGATCACGGGGTCGGTGGTCCCGGTGGCGGCGACGGTCGCCGACACGGTGCCGGCCGGCAGCTCGAGGGCCTGCTCGTCGGGGTTCGACAGGTTCGACACGACGGCCTTCCCACCGGCGAGGACGTCGACGGCCGGTGCGGCGGCGACGTGCCGGACGACCAGGCGTCCCTGGCCGGCCGCGACGGCCGAGGTGTCGTTGGTGAACACCGTGGCGGTGGGTGACCCGTCTGCGGCGTCGTGGGCGACGGCGGTGTAGTTGCCGCCGGCGTCGAACGAGACGTCCGCCGGGCCGATGATCGGCTTCGACGCGTCGGTGGCATCCGAGGCGGTGATCGCGAGCTGGTGTGCACCGGCCGGCACCATCATCGGGCCGGCGAGGGTGCCCGGGGTGAAGTCGTCGATGGCACGTTCGCCGTCGAGGTAGACGTCGACGGTGACGTCGGGGACGGCGTGGAGGACCGAGAGCGTCGCCTCGCCGGTGGCGGCGGTCGCAGCGGTCGCGGGCAGTACGGCCGCAGCGGCGGCGAACAGGACACCGGCGCTGAGGCCGGTGGCGAGTGTCTTGCGCATGACGTGTCTCCTTCGGGCCTGTCCGGGCCGGTGCGGACAACGTCGTCCTCGACGTCGTACCCCCACTACCGCCGGAGCACCCCGATCGGATGCAGCGATTTCCTGGGGATCAGCTGAGACGGCGCCAGACCCCAGCGTTGCCCGGACGCGACCAGGTCTCCGGATCGCCCGTGACGGCCTCGTCCCCGGCTCCCCGGTCGGTGAGCCGGTACGCGGAGTCCGGCGTCCACCCGGCGACGACGCTCGCGCGGCTGCCGTCGACCGGCACGGTGAGCCCGGAAGTGCGGAACCAGCCCGCGACAGTCAGGTGCACGACGTCGTACTCGGTGGCCACCGCGGACCAGTCCGGCTGCACCCAGTCGCCCTGCCGTCCGGTCGCCACGGCCCAGTCGTTCCGTCGGGTCGTCCCCGTCACGTCGAGCGGCCAGCGCCGGCACAGCGCGGCCCAGTCGGCGGGACCGTCGACGGTGCACACGCGCGCCGTGGCATCGGCCGGCACCGCCGAGACGACGGCGCGTTCCTGCCCGAAGGAGTCCTCGACCGCCCAGAGCGCCAACGGCCCGGCGGACGGGAACGGCGCTCGCGTGTGCTGCGCGAGCGGCCACGGCGGCGTTGTCCACCACACACCGCTGGCCACCCCCGGGTTCCCCTCGGCGTCCTCGCGGCGCAGCTCACGGGACCAGTCCGCGAGCGCCTCTGCCGCTCCCGGACGTCGGGGCTGCTCGTCCTCGTCGAACTCGACGGTCCATGCTCCGCCCTGCGGGTCGAAGAGCCGGCGCACGACCGGGCTGTCGACCGCCCACCGAGCGAGCCGCCGGAGCGCGGCCTGCAGTTCCGTCCGAGCGAGGAGCGCGTCCAGCGCATCGGGCTGCTGCCACCACAGCGCGCTGTCCGCAGTCGATTCGAGCGCGACGACGACCTCGTCCTCGCCCACGGACGGCAGGGGCACCGCCGCGAGTGCGCTCGCCACCGCTGCCAGGTCCGGAGCCGGCTCAGGCTCGACCGCGCCATCGATGCCGAAGAGCGTTCGGTCGTCGCCGCGTTCGACGCCGAGGTGGTGCTCCGCCCAGAAGAGCAGGTGGCCGAGCTGCACGGCGGCCGGGTCGTCGGGGTCCTGGGCACCGCTGACGAGCTCCAGGCAGAAGCGCCGGCCACGCGGGTGGGCGAGCAGGTCCGAGGCATCGATCACCGATCCAGGCTAGTGACGGTCGCTAACGCACCCGTCGCACCCGCCGATAGTCCTCCGTGCAGGCCCACGGACGGGCCCGCATCCCGCCCCACGGACGGCGGCGGGACGATCGAGAACCAGGACGGGCCATGATCGTCGTCACACGACTGAACGGCAGCGGATTCGCTGTGAACCCCGATCTCGTGGAGCGCATCCAGGAGACGCCGGACACGACGCTCATCATGGTCGACGGCGCGAAGTACATCGTGCGGGAGTCGATGGCCGACGTCATCGACCTGATCGCCGCGTACCGCGCACGCATCGTCGGCATGGCCTACGGCACCGACCAGGCCCCCCGCTCGAGCACGAACACCGGCCCGCAGCCCACGCTCGCCCCGGTCGCCGCACTCCGCTCCACGCAGCACGGCCGCGCGCTGGACGGGGGGCGCTGACGTGGACATCGCAACGATCGTCGGCATCCTGCTCGCCTTCGGCGCCCTGTTCGGCATGGTCCAGATGGAGCACGTCGAGCTCGGTGGACTCTTCCTGCCCGCCCCGATGCTGCTCGTGTTCGGTGCCACCATCGGCTGTGGCATCGCCAGCACCACGCTCAAGGACGCGATCGCCAGCTTCAAGGCCGTGCCGAAGGCGTTCACCGGCAAGGTCACCCCGCCGGCATCGGTCATCGACGACGTCGTCGGACTCGCCGAGACCGCCCGCGCCAACGGCCTGCTCGCCCTCGAGCAGGAGGCCGACAAGCACGACGACCCGTTCATGAAGAAGGCGCTGCAGAACATCGCGGACGGCACCGACGGCGACGAGCTGCGGATCCTGCTCGAGGACGAGATCGAGTCGAACGCGGCCCCGACGCGGAGCGCGAGCGCGTTCTTCATGGGCCTCGGCGGCTTCGCCCCGACCGTCGGCATCATCGGCACCGTGGTCTCGCTGACCCACGTGCTCGCGAACCTCGGCAAGCCCGACGAGCTCGGACCGCTGATCGCCAGCGCCTTCGTCGCGACCCTGTGGGGCCTGCTGACCGCGAACTTCATGTGGCTGCCGATCGGCGGCAAGCTCCGCAAGCTCGCCCAGCTCGAGTCGGACCGCCAGACGCTCCTGATGGAGGGGCTGCTCGCGGTGCAGGCCGGCAGCCAGCCCCGTCTGCTCGGTGAGCGGCTGAAGGCGATGGTCCCGCCCGCCGCACGCGCCGACACGGGCGGCAAGGCCGGCAAGGCCGGCAAGAAGGCCGATGCGGCCGACGACCAGCAGCTGGCGGCCTGACCGTGAGCGCCAACCCCCGGGGCCGCGGCCGCGGTCGCGCGAAGAAGTCCCACGACGAGGCCGAGCACCCCGACGAGCGCTGGATGGCGTCGTACATGGACATGATCACGGTGCTGATGTGCATGTTCCTCGTGCTCTTCGCGATGTCCACCGTCGACCAGGAGAAGTACATCCAGCTGAAGCAGTCGCTCGCCACCGGCTTCGGCGAGGTCGACTCGCAGAAGATCGACACCGCGAGCGGCACCGTCGTGACGAAGGACCAGGTCGAGGACGGCTCCGGCTACTCGACGGACAAGTCCCAGGCCGACCACTCGACCGCGTCGTCCGGCACGAAGGACACCAACGTCGACCCCGCGTCGACGGTGGTGCCGACGACGGCGAGCAAGCAGGACCTCGCCGAGGCGAAGCGCGAGCTCGACGACCTGACGAAGCTCGAGCGTGCGATCCAGCGCAACCTGGCGAAGGCGGGCCAGTCCGAGAACGTCCAGTTCACCGTGGACGCCCGCGGCCTGATCGTCCGGTTGATCGGCAGCGAGACGTACTTCGGCACGAACAGCGCGGACCTGTCCGACCAGGCGCGGTCGATCATGGACGCCATCGCGCCGGTGCTGAAGACCTCTGCCCACGACGTCAGCGTCGAGGGGCACGCCGACCAGCGGAACTCGACCGCGCCGTACGCCACCAACTGGGAGCTCAGCGCGGCGCGGGCGACCGGGGTCCTGCGCGACCTGGTCGAGCGGGGCGGGATGCCCGGCGACCACGTGCAGAGCGTCGGCTTCGGGTCGAGCCGGCCGCTGGCGAAGGGCGGCACGGACCGCGACCTCGCCCTGAACCGGCGGGTCGACATCGTGGTCCTGTCGAACGCCGACCAGGACGTCAGCGCCCTCATGCCGGCGCTGGCCAAGGCACAGGACGGAGCGCAGCAGGGCTGACACACGCAGTGCAGCAGGACTGAGACACGCAGCGCAGCAGGGCTGACACACGCAGCGCGCGGAGCGCACCAGCGCTGACGCCACCGCCCCACTACGGGGTACAGCACTGACGGGTGCCCCACAGGTGACCGATAGACGCACCCGTGACCGAGACCCTGCCAGCGCCCGAGGTGTACGACTTCGCGCGCCCGTCGACGCTGGCCCGTGAGCACGCCCGGGTCCTCGAGCTCGCCTTCGAGACGTTCGCGCGCCAGTGGGGCACGCAGCTGACGGCGAAGGTCCGCGCGGTCAGCCAGGTCACCTGCGAGCAGGTTGAGATGACGACGTACGACGAGTACGCCGCGTCGCTGCCCGCGCTCACCGGCATGGTGCTGCTGCCGATCACCGGCCTGACCCCGAAGGGCGTGCTGCAGGTCCCGCTCGACGCCGCGCTGACGTGGGTGTCGCACGCGCTGGGCGCGTCGAAGCCGCTCCCGACCCCGGACCGCACCTTCACGCCCATCGAGCAGGCCCTGGTCCGCAAGATCGTCGAGGACGCCCTGGACGACCTCCGCTACTCGTTCGGCGGCCTGCTCGCGCAGGACGTCACGGTCGGCGGGTTCCAGTTCAACAGCCAGTTCGCCCAGGCCGCGCAGAAGGGCGACCTGATGATCGTCGCCTCGTTCTCGATCCGGGTCGGCGACCGCATCGCCCCCGGCACGCTGGCCCTGCCGGCCGAGGCCGTCCTGCCGCAGCTCGGCGAGGCCGCCGCGCACGTGTCGCCCGCCGACGCCCGAGCCCAGCTCGACGCGCAGCTCGAGAGCGTGCCCGTGGGCGTCAGCCTGCGCTTCGCCCCGGCCGCGGTCCTGCCGACGCAGGTCCTGCGGCTCGCCGTCGGCGACGTCCTGCCGCTGCCGCACCCGCAGCACCGGCCCCTCACCATCGCGGTCGACGGCGAACCCGTCGGCACCGCCGCGGTCGGCGCGAACGGCTCGCGCCTCGCCGGCATCGTCGTCACCACCACGAGCACGGAGCAGCACTGATGACCGAAACGACCACCCTCCACACCGCAGCGGCCGAGTCGCTCGCGGCGCAGCTCCCGACGGCCGCCCCCTTGACCGCGGTGCTCCTGCCTGGAGGCGCGACACCGGTCGTGCTCGACGCGGCGACGGACGCCGTGGTCGCCTCGTTCGTCGGCGGCCTGTCGGCCGACCTGGCGCTCGTGCTCACCGACCTCGAGTCGATCACGGCCGCCGGAGGCACCGACCACGGCATCGTGGCCGTCACGGACGTCCTGCGTCCGTCGCTCGAGGCCGCGGCCGGGGTCCTCGGCGTCGGGGTGCTCGGCGAGACGAACCGCGAGTCGGCCGCGTCGCTGCTGGCCGACCCGGACACCGTCGTGTTCGAACTGACCGCCGGTGGCCTGCCCGCCGGGTGGTTCGGCATCCGGATCCGCGAGAACGGCACGGTGTCGGCGCCCGTCGTGGCGAACCTGCCCGCCGGCAACCTCGGCCGGATCAACAACGTCGAGATGACCCTGACGGTCGAGATCGGCCGCACCCGGATGTCGGTCCGCGACGTGCTCGGCATGGAGCCCGGCGCCGTCGTCGAGCTCGACCGCAGTGCCGGTGCCCCCGCCGACGTCCTGCTGAACGGCCGCCTCATCGCGCACGGCGAGGTCGTCGTCGTCGACCAGGACTACGCGGTCCGGATCACCCGCATCCTCGACGTCGCCGAAACGGTCTGACCCGCACGTGGACACCCTCGTCGTCACCCTCCGCGTCGCGCTCTCGCTCGGCGTCGTGCTCGCCCTCATGTGGGTGCTGCACCGCGCGAGCCGCAAGCGCTTCGCGGGCAAGCCGTCGGGCCGCCGTGCCGCGACCGTCGAGGTCGTCGGTCGGCAGGGCATCGGCGGCAAGGCGAGCGTCGTCGTGGTCGACGTCGAGGGGGAGCGGCTCGTGCTCGGCGTGTCCGAGCACGGGGTCAACCTGCTGACCAGCGGGCAGGCGCCCGCGCCGGAACTCACCATCGTGACCGGACCGGTGGCGCTGCCCGTGCGTCCCGCCCCGTCGGCTGACGCGTTCGGTCGGGAACTCGCGCAGCAGTCGGACGCCACCACGGGCCTCCCGGCAGGCTCGGACGACGTGACCCGGGGGACCGACGCGACCAGCGAAGTCGCGCCCCTGCCGATGCGCCCGCGCAACCGTCGCCCGCAGCGCGCCGTGCCGAGCGCGCAGCAGCTGCAGGGCTCGATCCTGTCGGTCGACACCTGGCGCCAGGCCGCGGCTGCGCTGCGGAACCGGCGGGCCGGGTGACCGCGGCAGGGCCGCACCGGCTGGCACGGTCGGGTCGACTCGTCGCCCTCGTCCTGCTCGGCCTGGCGGTCGTGGCCGGGTTCCTGATGCTCACGACGACCGGTGCGCACGCCGCCGGTGTCGTCGAACCCACCGCCCCGGCGACCCCGACCGCCCCCGCGACCGGAGACTTCAGCGTCAGCGTGAACGGCCCGGACGGCACCCCCTCGTCCGCCGTGGTGACGCTCATCGGCATCACGCTGCTGAGCGTCGCGCCCGCGCTGATGCTCATGATGACGTCGTTCACGAAGATCTTCGTCGTGCTCGCGATGACCCGGAACGCGCTCGGGCTGCAGTCCATCCCGCCGAACCAGGTGATCGCCGGACTGGCACTGTTCCTGTCGCTGTTCGTGATGGCGCCGGTGCTCGGTCACATCAACGACGACGCCCTGCAGCCCTACCTGGCCGGGCACCTCGACTTCAACCAGGCCGTCGAGATCGGCACGAAGCCCCTGCGGACCTTCATGCTCCACCAGACCCGCGACGAGGACGTCGCCCTGATCACCCGCGCCGCCGGGCTGGACAACCCGAAGTCGATGGCGGACGTGCCGATGACGACGGTGATCCCGGCGTTCATCATCTCGGAGCTCCGCAGCGCGTTCATCATCGGGTTCGTCATCTTCATCCCGTTCCTGGTGATCGACCTCGTCGTCTCCGCGGCCCTGATGTCGATGGGCATGATGATGCTCCCGCCGGTCATGATCTCGCTGCCGTTCAAGATCCTGCTCTTCGTGCTGGTCGACGGCTGGGGCCTCATCATCACGTCGCTCATCGAGAGCTACCACGTTGTCTAGGGGGCACGCATGAACCAGCAGGCCGTCATCGACCTCGTGCTCCAGGCGCTCCTGGTGTCCGGCAAGCTCGCCGCCCCGGTGCTCATCACCTCGCTCGTCGTCGGCTTCGCGATCTCGCTGTTCCAGTCGGTGACGCAGATCCAGGAGGTCACGCTCTCGTTCGTGCCGAAGGCCGTCGCCGTCGCGATCGCCCTGGTGGTCTGCGGCAACTGGATGATCTCGGAGATGATCGCGTTCACGCACGTCGCCTTCGACATGATCCCCAGGCTGCTCGGGGCCGGTTGATGGAGCTCAGCATCGACGCCGACCGTCTGGAGGCCACCATGCTCGCCGGCGTCCGGCTCGTCGCGTTCTTCGTCATCGCGCCGCCGTTCTCGTACCGGGCGTTCCCCGGCACGGTGAAGGTGATCCTCGGGCTGGGGCTGGCCATCGGCGTCGCCCCGCGCGTCGCCGTCGGCTACGAGTCGCTCGAGACGGGGCCGTTCCTGCTCGCCCTGCTCACCCAGCTCGTCGTCGGGCTGTCCCTCGGGTTCCTGGTGTTCCTGGTGTTCGCCGCCGTCCAGTCGGCGGGTGCGCTCATCGACCTGTTCGGCGGGTTCACGCTCGCGCAGGCGTTCGACCCGCAGTCCCAGGTCAACGGCGCCCAGTTCACCCGCCTGTTCCAGATGACCGCGCTCGCGCTGCTCTTCACCTCGGGCGGCTACCAGCTCATCGTCGGTGGTCTGGTGCGGTCGTTCGACGCCGTGCCGCTCACCGGCACCTTCGCGGTGGACGGGCTCGCGTCGATGCTCGTGACCGCGATGTCGCAGATGTTCCTCGCCACCCTGCAGATCGCCGGCCCGCTCGTCGTCGTGCTGTTCCTGGCCGACGTCGGCCTCGGGCTGCTGACCCGCGTGGCACCGGCGCTCAACGCGTTCCAGATGGGCTTCCCGATCAAGATCGGCCTGACCGTCCTGTTCGCCGGCGCGCTCTTCATGGCCCTGCCCTCGGTGGTGTCGTCGCTGACCGGCGACGCCGTCGAGGCGATCACGGGACGGGGGTGACGACGTGTCCGACAGCGGAGAACGTTCCGAACAGGCAACCCAGCAGCGGATGCGCGAGGTCCACGAGAAGGGCCAGATCGGTCGCTCGCAGGACCTCGGCGCGTGGATCGGGATCGCCGTGGCGGCGCTCATGATCCCTGCCGCGATCGGCAACGCCGCGGCCGCCGGGCAGGACCAGCTCCTCGCCGTGCAGCGCGTCATCGAGGACCCCGAGCTCGGCGCCGTGCAGGCCCTGCTCGCCGACGCCCTCGGTTCGATGGGTGCGACCCTCGGCCCGATGCTCGCGGTCGTCGCCGTCGCGGTGCTCGCCGCCGCCGTCACCCAGGGCGGAGTGCACTTCCGCAAGATGACGCCGCAGCCCGACCACTTCGATCCCGTCGCCGGACTGAAGCGCGTGTTCGGCACCCAGGCGCTCTGGAACGGCGCGAAGGCGCTGCTGAAGACCGCCGTCGTCGGGCTCGTCCTGTGGTTCGCGGTGCAGGGGCTCATGCCGGTCCTGATGACGAGCGGCTCGCTGCCGCTGTCGGCCGTGCTCGAGGCCGCCGCCGCCGGGTCGGGCACGCTGCTGCGCGCCGCGATCGTCGCCGGGCTCGTCCTCGCAGCCCTCGACGTGTTCGTGGTGATCCGCCGCAACCGGAAGCGCACGATGATGACCAAGCGCGAGGTCAAGGACGAGAACAAGCGGAGCGACGGCGACCCGCTGGTGAAGTCGCAGCGCCGCTCCCGTCAGCTCGCGATGAGCCGCAACCGGATGATCCAGGCCATCGGCACGGCGGACGTCGTGATGACGAACCCGACCCACTACGCCGTCGCGATCAAGTACGAGCCGGGGAAGTCCGCGCCCCGGGTGGTGGCGAAGGGGGCCGGACCGGTCGCCGACGTGATCCGCGCCCGTGCCGAGGAAGAGCGGGTGCCGATCGTCCGCGACGTCCCGCTGACCCGGGCGCTGCACGCCGCGTGCGAGCTCGGGCACGAGATCCCCGTCGACCTGTACACGCCGGTGGCCCGCGTCCTGTCCTTCGTGATGGCGCTCAAGGCCCGCGGCACCGCGGCCGGCACGCACGCACCGCCGCGGCCGACCACCCCGGACGAGGTCGCGAGCGTCATCGACCCCGCCACCCTGACCGGGGACCTCCGCCCCCGCAGGCTCCGCACACCGCGCACCGCAGAGAACCAGACCGAAGGACTCCCCGCATGAACCGCAAGGACCTGCCGAAGCTCGTCGTCCCGGTGTTCATCGTCGGCATCATCCTGCTGCTGATCCTGCCGGTGCCGTCGTTCCTGCTCGACTTCCTGATCATCATCAACATCCTGCTGGCGCTGGTGATCCTGCTCACGACGCTGTTCGTGAAGAAGCCCCTCGACTTCTCGGTGTTCCCGTCCCTGCTGCTCGTCGCGACGCTGTTCCGGCTCGGCCTGAACGTGGCGTCCACCAGGCTGGTGCTCGGCGAGGGCTTCGCCGGTGACGTCATCCAGGCGTTCGGCCACGTCGCCGTCTCCGGGTCGATCATCATCGGCGCGGTCATCTTCCTGATCCTCATCGTCATCCAGTTCGTCGTGGTCACGAAGGGTGCCGAGCGCGTCGCCGAGGTCGGGGCACGCTTCACCCTCGACGCGATGCCGGGCAAGCAGATGGCGATCGACGCCGACCTGAACGCCGGGCTGATCACCGACCAGGAAGCCAAGGAGCGCCGCGCCGCGGTGTCCGCCGAGGCCGACTTCTACGGCGCGATGGACGGTGCGTCGAAGTTCGTCAAGGGCGACGCGATCGCCGGCATCCTGATCATCATCATCAACCTGATCGGCGGCATTGCGATCGGCATGCTGCAGAACGGCCTGTCCGTCACCGACGCCCTGTCGAAGTACGGCATCCTGACGATCGGTGACGGCCTGGTCACGCAGATCCCGGCGCTGCTCATGGCGGTGTCCACGGGCATGATCGTCACCCGGTCCGGCGCGGAGTCCGAGATGGGGTCCTCGGCCGCGACGCAGCTGTCGCAGTCGCGGAACGCCCTGATGATCGCCGGCGTCGCCGCGATCGCGATGGGGTTCATCCCCGGCATGCCGATCCTGCCCTTCCTGCTCGTCGGCGCGACCCTGCTCTTCACCGGCTGGCGGATCGGCCGGAACGCCGCCCGGGCCGAAGCCGACGCCGCACAGCAGCAGGCACTCGCGGCCGCGGCACCGACGGGCGACACCCCGGAGGACCTGCTCGAGCAGATGCGCGTGCACGCCCTCGAGATCCTGCTCGCCCCCGACCTGGTCGACATGGTCTCCGGCGCCTCCGACGACCTGCTCGGCCGGGTGCGTGCGCTCCGCCGCAAGATCGCGATCGACATGGGCATCGTCGTCCCGCCGGTCCGCACCCGCGACTCGATCGACCTGCCGCCGTCGACGTACGCCGTCCGCATCGCCGGCGTCGAGGCCGGTCGGGGCACCGCGCCCGCCCGCAGCGTCCTGGCGCTCGGCGACCACCTGGACGGCCTGCCCGGCACCTCGACCGTCGAGCCGGTCTTCGGCCTGACCGGCAAGTGGGTGCCCGCCGAACTGCGGCACGCCGCCGAGATGACCGGCGCGACCGTGATCGACCGGGTCTCGGTGCTCGTCACCCACCTGCAGGCGGTCATCGGCGACAACGCCGCGCGCCTGCTCACCCGCGAGGACGTCAAGGTCCTGACCGAGGGCGTCAAGCAGGTCAACCCCGCCGCGGTCGAGGAGCTCGTCCCCGGCAGGCTCTCGATGGCCGAACTGCAGCGGGTGCTGCAGGGCCTGCTCGCCGAGCGCGTGCCGATCAACGACCTCGGCCGGATCTGCGAGGCCCTCACGCTCCGCGCAAAGGTGTCGACCGACCCCGAGGGGCTCGTCGAGTCCGCCCGTGCAGCCCTCGGCCCGGCCCTCGCCGCCCGGCACACCGACGCGGGCACCCTGCGCGTCATCATGATCGACCCGATGCTCGAGCAGTCGATGCTCGAGGGGCTCCGGCCGTCCGAGCAGGGCAGCCAGATCGTGCTCGACGCGCACCGCATCGAGCAGGTCCTCGGCTCCGTCCGCGACGCCGTGCGCTCCGTGGAGGACCAGGGGCTCTCCGCCGTCCTGGTCTGCGCCCCGCAGCTCCGCCCGGCCGTGCACCGCATGGTCGCCGCCCAGTCGAACGGGCTCCCGGTGCTGTCGTACCAGGAGGCCACCGCCGCGGGCTCCACCATCGAGACCGTGGGAGTGGTCCGTGCCGCCGACCCGATTGCAGCGTAGCGGCGCCACGCTCGAGTCCGTCCGCGACGCGGTCCGGACCGAGTTCGGCGCGGGTGCGCGGATCGTCGCGGCCGAACGCGTGACCACCCCGGGCTTCGGCGGACTGTTCCGCAAGGCGCACGTCGAGGCCACCGTCGAGGTGCCGGAACCGGGGGACCAGCCCACCGCCCGGGTCGTCATCGCCGACTCGCCCGTGCAGCGCGTCGGCATCGCCGCGCTGCTCGCCGACGCCGAGGCGGCCGAGGCCCGCATCGCCGGCACCGACGGCACCGCGACGACGCGGGCCGACGCCTTCGCGTCGGTGCTCGACGGGTTCCAGGCGGACGGCATCACGCCGAGCGCCCCGCGCCCGACGCGCGCGCCGGCCGAGCCGGACGTGCCCGCGGGGGTCGACCCGCGCCTCCAGGCCGCCGTCGACGCGCAGACGGTGGTCGACACGCAGACGGTGGCCGTCGCGCAGCCGGTCGTCGAGACCCGGTCGGGAGGCCCGTCCCGCGTCCTCGACGCGCCCTCGCCTGCTCCCGTGGCCCGGTCCACCGCGCCCGCCGTGCGATCCGCGGACGGCGACCTGGTGCTCCTGGTCGGGCGGCCGAACGACGTCGACGCCGCCGCCGGGCTCTTCGCGGTGCGGCACGCGCTCCGGCCGACGGACGCCGCCGACCGCCGTGCCGCGATCCTGGCGCGGGCCGACGGCGTCCGCGACGGTCACGCGGTGCTCGCCGTCGCCGCGTGGGACGACCGGGCGACCGGTGACGCGCTGCAGGCCGACCAGGTGTGGGTCGTGGTCGACGTCGGGCGGAAGCCCGCGGACTCGGCCGCGATGGTGTCCGCGGTGGCCTCGCGACTGCCCGTGGTCGGTGTCGTGGCGATCGGTGCGGGGGAGACCGCCACGCCCGGGTCGGTGGACCTGCTGGGGCTGCCCGTCGTGTCGCTAGGCTGAACCGGTGCTGGTACTCACGCGGAAGGTCGGCGAGCGGATCCTCGTCGGCGACGACATCGTCATCACGGTGCTCGACTCCCGGGGCGACGGCGTCCGGATCGGCATCGACGCCCCGCGCGGCGTGAAGATCCAGCGCGAAGAGGTCGTGCGTGCGGTCGCCGAGGCGAACGCCGAGGCCGCCGCCGCCGGTGACGACGCCGAGGCGCAGCTGCGCGCGGCGCTCGGGGCACGTGGCGGGGCTGCCGTCGACGGCTCGACTCCGTCGGGACCGACCGACTCCTAGCCGTCCGAGTAGCTACGCCCGTCACGGGCGCGGCTGCTCGTCGATCACGGGCGGCTGCATGCGCGTGACGGGCGGGGCTGCACGTCCGTCACGGGCGGGGCTTCTTCTCCTGTTCGGGCAGGCGGCCGGCGGCGGCCTCGGCGGCGAACCAGGCGCGGGCCTCGTCCTGTCGGGCCTGCTCCGCACCGAGCGCGATCGGGGCGCGGACGTGGCCGGGCTCGTAGCCGAAGGTCTCGATCAGCTGCGGCACGATCGGCCGGACCCGGGCGACGAGCCGGTCGATGTACGCCGACACCGCACGGGCACGCTGCGCCGACAGCCGACCGTGCAGCAGGTACCAGTCCAGGTGCTGCTCGAGCAGGCCGAGCGCGAACAGGTCGCGCAGCCAGACGAGCACGCGGCGGGTGTCGCCCTCGGTGACCTCGTCGAGCGCCTCGGTGAAGGCCTCCCACTGCATGAGCTCGGCGTGTGCCTTCGACGCCTCGATGAGCTCGTGCTGCGAACGGTTCAGCAGTCGGGCGGCGCGGGCGCGGTCCTTGCCAGCCGACGCCAGCCGCATGCCGATCTCGGCGACCATCGTGTCGACCCGACCGGCGAGCAGCTCGCGCTGCGTGCGGGGGTCCTGCAGGTCGGCGACGCTGGCGGCCAGGGACCCGCGGTCGGCCACGGTCTGGCCGAGGCGGCGGATGCCGGACGCGTCGGCCAGCTTCGACGCCGCGACGGCCGCCACGAACTTCGCGGTGGACGCCGGGTCCTTCGGGGCCTTCGCGCGGAACTCGGTGAGCAGGCGCTTGCCGACGAGCTGCAGCAGCACGGTGTTGTCGCCCTCGAACGTCACGTAGACGTCGAGGTCGGCGCGGAGCCCGGTCAGACGGTTCTCTGCGAGGAACCCGGCACCGCCGCAGGCCTCACGGGCCTCCTGCAGGGTGTCGAGCGCCGACCAGGTCGACATCGACTTGAACGCCGCGGCCTGGGTCTCCAGGTCCTCCCGGCGCTCCGGGGTGTCCTCGCGCCCGCTGAAGACGTCGTCGAAGGTGCGCAGGAGCTTCTCGTGCGCGAACGACTGCGCGAACACCGTCGCCAGGCGCGGGATGAGCCGGCGCTGGTGCCGGCCGTAGTCGAGCAGCACGCCCTCGGTGCCGTCACCGGTGGGGAACTGCCGACGCTGCATCGCGTAGGTCAGGGCGATCTGCAGCGCGATCTTCTGGGCGACGACCGCGGCGCCGTCGAGCGACACCCGGCCCTGCACCAGGGTGCCGAGCATCGTGAAGAACCGGCGGCGGGGCGAGGCGATCGGCGACGAGTAGGTGCCGTCGGCGGCGACGTCGCCGTAGCGGTTCAGCAGGTTGGTGCGGGGGACCCGGACGTGGTCGAACGCGAGCCGGCCGTTGTCGATGCCGTTCAGCCCGCCCTTGGGTCCGTCGTCCTCACCGCTGACGCCGGGCAGGAACGCACCCTCGGCGTCGCGGAGCGGGACGTAGAACGCGTGCACGCCGTGGTCGACACCGGCGGTCACGAGCTTCGCGAACACGACGGCGGCGTGCCCGTGCAGGGCTGCGTTGCCGATGTAGTCCTTCCACGCACCGCGGAACGGCGTGTGGATCTCGAACTCCTCGGTCGCGGGGTCGTACGTGGCCGTCGTGGCGATGCTCTGGACGTCCGAGCCGTGGCCGGTCTCGGTCATCGCGAAGCAGCCGGGGACCTCGAACGAGACGATGCCCGGCAGGAACTCGCGGTGGTTCGCCTCGGTGCCCAGGTGGTGCACGGCGGACCCGAACAGTCCCCACTGCACCCCGGCCTTGATCTGCATCGACGGGTCGGCGGTGACGAGTTCCTCGAACGCCGCCAGGTTGCCGCCGTGGTTGCTCTGGCCGCCGAACTCGGCGGGGTAGGGGCGCTGGATCGCCCCGGCGTCGACCAGGGTCCGGAGCTGCTCGAGCACGCGTGCCCGGTGCTCGGGGATCGGCTGGCCCTCGATCTTCTGCATCGCGGGGTCGAGCGCGAGACGCCGGGAGATCCGGCGGTCCTCGGCCCAGCGTCCGAGCAGGAGCTCCTGCACCAGCTCGACGTCGATCCGGACGTCGGTGTCCGTCCCGGCGGTCGGGGTGCCCGCTGCCGGGTCGCCGGCGGCGTCGGCGTTCGGCGCGGCGTGCTGCGCGGCGTTCTTCGCGTCGACGTCCGGCGCGGTGTCGCTGCCGCTGGCGGGGGTGGTGCGCTGGGCGGGTGCGGTGTCGACCATGGGCGGAGTCCTCCTGAACTGCGGTGTCCGTGTTGCACCGTCCACGCTAGACATCGGTGCCGACAGTGGCGGGAACCCCGTGCGGGCCGCACAACCCCGTGTCGCCGGTGCCGTCACGGGGTCGTGGGAACCCTCCAAAGACATGAGTGGGGTTCGACGATTGGGCGTGCCCACCCGGCCAGGGGCAGACTGGCCGCCATGTCACGTACCACCCCCGCGGACCGCGAAGGCCGTCCCGGACGCACCTTCTTCGGGCAACCGTTCGAGCTCTCGACACCGTTCGCCGTGGAGCTCTGGGAGCGGTTCTCGTTCTACGGGATGCAGGGCATCGTCCTCATCTACATGTACTACACGGTCACGCAGGGCGGCCTGGGGATCGACAAGGGCATCGCCACCGGCATCATGGGTGCCTACGGCGGCGCGGTCTACCTGTTCACGATCATCGGGGCGTGGATCGCCGACCGGCTGATCGGAGCTGACCGGACCCTGTTCGGCAGCGCGATCGTCGTGATGCTCGGGCACATCGCCCTCGCGCTCATCCCCGGGGTGGCCGGGGTCGGGGTCGGCCTCGTGCTCATCGCGCTCGGCTCCGGCGGGCTCAAGGCCACCGCCACCACGATCGTCGGCGGCCTCTACAGCCGCGAGGACCCGCGCCGCGACGCCGGCTTCTCGCTCTACTACCTCGGCGTGAACCTCGGGGCGTTCTTCGGACCGCTGCTCACCGGGCTGCTGCAGAGCTCGCTCGGCTTCCACTGGGGCTTCGGCCTCGCCGCCGTCGGCATGGCGGCGGGCCTGGTGCAGTACGCGATCCGGCGGAAGAAGCTGCCCGAGGTCGTCCGCCACGTGGCGAACCCCGTCGACCGCCGCCGTCTGCCGCTCATCGGAGCCGGCGTCGTCGTCGCGCTCGTCGTCATCGTCGTCGCCGTGCTGACCGGCCTGCTCAACGTCGGCAACCTGCCCACCGTCGTGGTGGCGGTCGTCGTGCTGGCCACCATCGGCTACTTCGTCGTGATCCTGTCGAGCGGCATCACCCGTGACGAGCGGTCGCGGGTCTTCGCGTTCATCCCGCTGTTCATCGGCAGTGCCGTGTTCTGGTCGCTCTACCAGCAGCAGTTCACCGTCGTGACGGTCTACTCCGACGAGCGCCTCGACCGCTCGCTGTTCGGCTGGGAGATGCCGGTGTCATGGGTGCAGTCGATCAACCCGGTCTTCATCATCGTGCTGTCCGGTGTCTTCGCGGCGCTGTGGACCAAGCTCGGTGACCGCCAGCCGTCCACCCCGACGAAGTTCGCCCTCGGCACCGGGATCATGGGGCTCGCGTTCCTGCTCTTCCTGCCGTTCACCGGCTCGGGCGAGAACGGCACACCGCTGCTCGCGCTCGTCGGCATCCTGCTGGTGTTCACGCTCGCCGAGCTGCTGCTCTCACCCGTCGGCCAGTCCGTCGCCACGAAGCTCGCGCCGCCGAAGTTCCAGACGCAGATGGTCGCGCTGTTCTTCCTGTCGGTGTCGCTGGGCACCGCCGTCACCGGGGTGCTGTCCCGCTACTACGACCCGGCGGACGAGGCCCCGTACTTCACGATCCTCGGCCTGGTCGCCGTCGTGGTGGGCGTGGTCCTGCTGCTCCTGGCCAAGCCGGTGCTGCGGCTCATGCGCGGCATCCGGTAACCTGAACGGAGCCACACGCCGACGCAACCAAGGAGTCACCACCCATGCTCGAACTCATCGCAGGGATCATCATCGGCGTCGGCGTCCTCGGTGGCGTCGGGTGCTGCATGGCCGTCGCGGCCATGATGAAGAGCGGCTCCGAGGAGTACTGAGTCCCTGACCCGGACTACTCGCCGCTGTCGGTCGTGACCGGCACCAGCTGACGACTCAGGACGGTCGCGCGCTCGAAGGGGCCGCGGCCGTCCTTCGTGTACGCGGGCTCATCGAAGGCGACGGTCCACGTGCGCTGTGTCCCGCCGATCTGACTCCCGCCGGGAGCCACGATCACCCCGATCGGCTCGTCGGCCCACTGCTCGCCGCCCCGATCGGTGTCGATGACCTGCACGAGGGCACCGATGCCGAGACCGGGAGCGTCGTCGGGGCGGGGACTGGGGGAGCGGCGGCGTCCGAACACGCCATCACCGTAGCGGCGAGTGGTCACGGAACGTCTGTGCGGCACCTGTCGACACGCTGACGGCCCGGCCGCCGGGTGGTCAGGACACCCCGCCTGCGGCGCGCCGAGTGGTCAAGAACCGTCGGCTGCGGCGCCGCCAGGCGACGGTTCGTGACCAGCGCGCGGAGGTGAGCGGGGTGTTCCGACCGGCGGGACGACGGCCGGGAGGCCCGTGGCGGGCCCGCACCGCGCCTCCAGGCCGCGGACCGGGTGGTCAGGACACCCCGCCTGCTGCGCTTCGACTGGTCACGAACTTTCGGCGGCGCCGCCGCTATCCGACGGTTCGTGACCACTCGGCGAACCTGAGCGGGGTGTCTTGACCCGCCGACACGCGCGACCAGACCCAACCCGCGTCAGACGGCGGCCGGCTCCACCCGGGCGATCTCGGTGATGGACGAGTGGCCCGTCTCGGGGTGCTTGCGCATCGACAGGAGCCGCTCCATCGACGGTTCGAGCGCAGTGACCTTGTCGAGCGGCGCACTCACGACGAGCTGGAACCCGAGCCGGAGCCACGCGGTGACCGCACGGCCGGCGAACTCCGAGTCCGCCTTGATGAACGCCTCGTCGAGGAACACCGGCGCGAACCGGGGACGGGGACGGGTCTCGTCACCGAGCTGGTAGCGCAGCGCGGCGCCGACGATGAACGCCACGAGCTCCTGCGTCTCACCACCGGACTTGTCGCCGAGCGAGGAGTACACGCCGAGGTCGTTGCCGTCGGTGTCGTACCGGACCGCCGTGATCTCCATGTGCCGGCGGACGTCGAGCACCGCGTCGCGCTGGGTGGTGCGGCCCCGGGCCGCGTCCGGGTCGGGCCGGATGACCGCCATGAAGCGCCGGAGCCGTCGGAACCGCGTCTCGAGCACGTCGTCGGTCAGTTCGGTGTCGACCGAGGCGGACAGGGCTCGGAGCTCACGGCGGAAGGCGGTGACGTCCTCGCGGGTGACCCGGCGGATCTGGATCTTCAGGCGGTCCCGGTTCGCGCCGAACGGCAGCTCCCGCAGGATCTCGTTGACCGGCTCGAGGCGCTCCTCGATCTCGACGACGGCGCGGTCGAAGGCGCCGGCGAGCGGGACGAGGTCCTCGCCGCTCCACTGCGACAGGCGTCGACGCCACTCGCTCCGACGCGCGTGCAGGCCGGTCGCCACGATCTGGTCGAGGATCGCGTGGTAGTCCGGGTACGACGCGACGCCCGTGCCGAGGTTCGGGTCGGGCCAGGCGTCCTGGTACCGCTGGAACGTCAGCGTCAACGAGGTCGAGGCCGCCGCGGCACCGTCGAGTGCCTGCGTGAGCCGCTCCTCGAGCCGGCGCTTCAGCCGTCGCGTGGCGTCGTCGAACCCGTCGACTCCGTCCGGGGCGCCGATCTCCTCGAAGGTCTCCTCGAGCAGACGGGACTGCTGGTCGTCCGGCATCGAACCGGGCGAAGAGTCGAAGCGCTCGAGGATCTCTGCGGCGGCGTCCTGGCCGTCGACGAGCACCGCGTGGCGCTCCTCGAGCCGCTGGACGGACAGCCGTGCGGCGGAGCGACGGTCGGCGGCCTCGTCGAGGGACTTCCGGAGCCGGGCGACCGAGGCCCGCAGTGTCCGGAGGCCGTCGTCGGCGGCGAGCAGCGCCTGCCGTTCCTCGTCGAGCCGGGCGAGGGAGGTCCCCAGCCCGTCGACGTCGATCGCGGCCCACGTGACGTCGACCACGTGCTGGTGCGCGGCGCGGAGCACGTCGAGCGCGGTGAGGTCCTGCGCGACGTCGGTGCGGCGGGCCTCGAGCGTGGCGAGGTCCTGCGCGATCGAGGCGAGCTCCTGCTCGACCGCGGCGACGCGGGCCTCGTTCGTGAAGCCGATGACGTTCGACTGGCGGCGGTCACCGTGCGCGCCACGACGGCCGTCGCGCAGCTGCCCGGACGCGGTGACCCGGCGGCCACCACCGCTGAGGTCCGACGCCGAGGCGACACAGCGGGCGTCGGTGCGGTCGGACTCGATCCGCTCGCGCACCCAGGTGCTGAACGGCGACGGCTTGATGGCGAGCTTGCCGGAGACCATCGCCGGGTCGCCGTCGAGGTCCAGGTGCGGGCCGGTCGGCACACCCTCGAACTGCACGCGGACGGGCAGGCGCAGTGCGTCGATCGCCTCGCTGAAGTCGCCGAGGCGGTCCTGGTCGACGAGCAGCGTGCGGGCGACGGGGGCCAGGACGGACTCGATGGCCGTGCGCCAGCGCTCCTCGCCGGGCAACACGTCGAGCAGTTCCGCCACGAAGGGCAGCTCGGCCGGGTCGATGCCGGCCGCGCGGGCCATCGCGAGCCGGGCCTCGTGCATCGGCAAGGGCATGGCGCCCTGCCGGTGCTCGAGCGACTGGCGCTCCTGCCGCAGGGACCGCTCGCGGTCGAGGAGCGGGTACTCCTCGCGGGTCAGGGCGTCGCGGCGTTCGTCGAGGGCGGTGCGCGCGTCGGCGTACGACCCGAGGAACTCGTGCGAGGCACGCTGGATCCCGATGAAGTCCTGCTCCGAGGAGACCGGGACCCCGAGCACCGCCGTGCGCTCGTCGAAGGTGCCACGGGTGCGGACCACGGCGTCGCGCTCACGGGTGAGCCGTTCGATGCGGTCCTCGAGCTGGGCGAGTGCGTTGCCGCCCTGGTCGCGGAGCCGGGCCTCGGCGTCGCGCAGTTCGATCTCGACGGCGGCGTGCCGGGCCTCGGCCGCGGCGACCTCGGCGCGCGATGCCGTTCGCTCGCGGGCGTTGCGCGACACCTCGGCGTCGAGCAGATCGCGCTTCCGCGAGGCCGTCCAGTGCGCGAACGGCGACACCTCGGCGCCGGTCGCGATGCCGTCCAGGGCCGCTGCGGCCTCGGTCGCACGCGAGATCTCGTCGTGCAGGTCGGTGATGGGGGAGAGGATGCGGACCTTGCGCTCCTCGGTGTCCATCGCCTCGTACGCCTCGTCGAGGGCGGAGAAGTGCGCGAGGGCCCGGTCGGCCGCCTCGTACGTGCCGGGGGTCTCGAGCACGAGCGACTTGTACAGCGCGTCGACGGTCGGCAGGTGCTGGCCGGCCTGGATCCGGGCGAGCAGGCGCATCGCCCGGTTGCCGCCGCCGGAGTCGCCGATGCCCAGACGGGTCTGCAGCGTGTACGCGAGCTCCTGGTAGGTGTCGCGGATGACGAGCCCCGGCACGCGGCCGGTCAGCTCGAGGTGGTGGAACCGCGACGGCACGAACTCCTCGAGCCGACGCAGGTCGAAGGTGTCGTCGACCGTCGCCATGGTCATCTGGATGTCGCCGACCCCGCGGGCGCGCTTCGGCACGATGTACGCACGCAGCACCGTGAAACGCCGTTCGTCGTCGTTCCGGAACGTGACCGCCGCCGCCCCCCACGTGGTCTGGTCGTCGCCGCGCAGGTTCACGTCGCGCAGGCTGCCGGTCTCCGGGTCGCGCCGGGTGTCGACCTTGCCGCGCAGGTACGTGAGCAGGTTGCGCTGGTCGGCGCTGCGGGCGCGGCCGGTGGTGGCGTCGTTCGAGGCGCCGTTGAACGGCACGTCGGACGGCATCATCACGGCCAGGTAGGCGTCCATCAGCGTGGACTTGCCGGTGCCCGAGGCGCCTGAGATGAGCGTCGCCGTGCCGGACAGCTCGACCTGCCGGTGGCCGTGGAACCCACCCCAGTTGACGACCTGCATCGACTCGGCGCGCCACTGCGCGACCGTGTCGAAGAGCGCCGGGATCTCGAACGTGTCGGTCACGCTTCCGTCTCGCCTTCGTCGTCGGTGTCGGTCTCGGCTTCGCCGTCAGTCGGGAGGCCCGGGTCGTCCCCGTCCGTCGGCTCGCCGCCCGGGGTGGTCGCGTCACCCTGCGCGGTTCTGGTCCGCAACCAGGTGTCCAGTTCGAGCAGGCGCTCCAGGGGGAGCAGCACCTCGACGACGCTCGCCACCCGGAAGCGGTCCGGGTCGGAGGTGCGGATCAGGATGCGTGCTGTGACGAGACGCTCGATCGCCTTCGCGACCCGGCCCTCGTCGCGGGTGCGGTCGGTCGCGGTCGCCGGACGGAAGCCCGCCACGTGCCCGAGGATCTCGGACCGGTCGACGACGACCTGGTCCGGGCCCGGTCGGGCGTCGGCGCGCAGGCGCATCCGCAGGTAGACGAGGACGATCGTCTCCTCGCGGGTGTACGGCAGGTCGCGGAGCAGGGTCGGGAACGTGCGGCGCTGGCTCTCCGACCGGGCCTGGCGCTTCCATGCGACCTCGCGGTCACGGTCGACGTGCAGCTCGAGGAACAGGTCGTTCAGGCGGGACCGCAGCTGGTACTCGGCGTCGAGCACCGCGCGCCACTCGTCGGGGTGCGTGCGGGAGCTGACGTACGAGTGCCGCAGCAGTGCCACCAGGGCGCGTCGCTGGTGCTCGTCGAGCCGACCCTCGTCGCCCTCGAAGAGGGCAAAGCTGGACTCGTCACGCTCGTCGTCCTGCATCACGGATGCGGGGTCGTCGTAGGGGACCGTGTCGTCGACCGGTGCCGGCGTCGTGTCGCTCACCGTGCCTCCTGTGCGTTCTCGTCGTGTGCGTCGCCGACCGGAGTGCGCTCGTCGTCGAGCGCAGCGGTGGGCATGTGGAAGGTGATCGCGGTGCCGTCGGGGCGGACCGTCCGGTGCTCGGCGACGTGCGCGGCGGACTCGAAGTCGTCGCGCCCCGTCAGCAGGTGCGCGAGGCCGAAGAGCTCGACCGGTCGGCGCTGCTCGGGCGGCAGCCCGTGGAACGCGTCGACGCTGGAGTCGGCCTCGGCGGAGCGGAGTGCCGCGCGCAGCTCGGTCAGGAGCGGCCCGCCGTGCATGCGGAGCATCTCGACGTCGAGGTCCTCGAAGACGTCGTCGTCGGGTTCCTCGATGGGCGGCGGCACGGACTCGGCGTCCGGGTCGTAGAAGCGCTCGCGCAGCGTGCCGACCTCGGCGGCCGCCGGCAGGAGCGGCAGCGGGATCCGGTCGCGCGCGCCGCCCTGGTCCATCAGGGTGGCGAGGCCGCGGTTGATCGAGCGGAGCACCGCGTCGAGCTCGCGGTCTCGCACCACGTCGTGGGCGACGATCTGGTCGCGGAGCGTGGCGGTGAGCTGACGGCGCTGGGCGAGGACGTCCTCGATGCCCTGGCGCAGGATCGTCACCGTGTTGCGGAAGGCCCGACGCTCGCCGGCTCCGAGACCCTGCGCGAACGGGTGCGCCAGGATCGTCGCGATGTCGTCCCGGAGCCGCAGGAGCAGGGCGTCGTCGCGCAGCAGTTCGAAGGCGCCCTCGAAGGCACGGCCCTCGGGCGTCGCTTCCATCAGGTTGTCCGTGCGGGCAAGGTAGTCGTCGAGGATCTCGCCGATCGGGCGGACCTCTTGCCGGAAGTCCTCGACGATCGAGCGGTGCATCGTCGCGACCGCTTCCTCCACGCGCTTGAAGTCGCTCGGCAGCTGCCGGATCAGGTCGGAGATGTTCGTGTACCCGTCGCGCATCCGGTCGTCGTCGACGGCCACGACGTCGTCGCCGTGCTCCAGGCGCTCCCGCTCTGCCTGCAGCTCGGCGATCTGGGCGTCGATCCGGCGGATCTGCACGTCGGGGTCGGGCTCGGCGCGGGCTGCCCACCGGTGCACGGCGTCGACGATCATCGCCAGCCGGCTCTCGCTGATCAGGGCACGGTCGGCCGACAGGGCGTCGACGAGGCTCAGCGCCTCGAGCGCGTGGCTCGTCAGGGAGTACTGCTCGTCGCCGTCGGGGGAGTTCGAGCGGACCAGCCACTGGGCGCCGACCCACTCGCGGCACAGCGCGCGGCCGTTCGGACGGGTCTCCTGCTCGCCCTCGGTCTGCGCGCTGTCGGTCTGCGCACTGGCCGCCGGTACCGCCTGGTCGCTCGCGGGCACGCGGACGCCCGCCGCCTGCAGGCGCGCCACGTGCTCCTCGACCTGCAGGTGCATGCGGTCGGCGGGGACGTACTGCACGTCGCGGTCGAAGACCGTGCGGAACACGGCGAGGACCGTGGCGCTGGTCGGCCGGGACATGAGCCGCAGGGTCGGACGGTCGAGGACCGCTCGGACCCGGGCGAACTCGAGGTCGACGTCGGTCATGCGCCCCTTCGTCCGATCGTGCTGGTGGTCTGGCCCGCGTGCTGCGGCCTGATGAGATGACAAGAGCCCGACGCTGCTGCGTCGGGCTCTTGTCGGTGGTGGGTGTTGCTGTGTGGGCGATACCAGACTCGAACTGATGACCTCTTCGGTGTGAACGAAGCGCGCTACCAACTGCGCCAATCGCCCCCTGCACTGTTCGTGCGGATCGATACTAGCGGAAGTCCGGCGGTGCATCGAACACGTCGCGCGGCCCGGGTGTGGCGCGCTGTCCGCAGGGGGTGTCGAACCGCCCCGATCCGCATGAACTCGGGGGACACGCCCGGTGAACGGGGAGGATTTTGGTGGAAGTGCCCCGGTGCGTATAGAGTTTACGTCGTCGCCGCGACAGCGGAACGACAAGTGCGGATGTGGCGCAGTGGTAGCGCATCACCTTGCCAAGGTGAGGGTCGCGAGTTCGAATCTCGTCATCCGCTCGAGTGTGGGTCTTCTCGAAGGCCCGCGACTCACCAGAGGGTATCCCACCGTTCGGGTACTCACGGAGACGTGAACCTCAATGGTGGGGTGGCCGAGAGGCTAGGCAGCGGCCTGCAAAGCCGTCCACGCGGGTTCGAATCCCGTCCCCACCTCCAGATCCACCCTCCAAGACCTTGATGGACTCCGGTCCACGCAGGGACTTGGGCGATTGGCGCAGCGGTAGCGCGCTTCCCTGACACGGAAGAGGTCACTGGTTCGATCCCAGTATCGCCCACCACCACGAAGCCCCCGGCAGGACCACCAGGTCCGGTCGGGGGCTTTCTTCGTTCCGGTCTGCTCGTCGTTCCCAGTCCGCCAGGACCGCGATGTTCCGTGGACCCCGCTCGGTACGGTGGTGGTCATGCAGATCGGCCGGAGGCGGAAGCGTGCCCGACGCGGCACCACGCCGGTGCTGTTCCACAAGGTCTGCGAGTGGCAGCGGAACGATCGGGACCCCGGTGACGTCGTCGTCGAACGAGGAGTCTGGCTGGCGTTCACCGCGCGCCGAGTCGCGGTCTACGAGTTCGACGGCCGTGACACCCACGCTGCCGTGCTCGAACTGGACGAAGTGCACGGCCCGACGTGGCAGGAGATGATCGACGAGGCGCCGGCAGACTGGCTCCTGACACACCTGGAACGATTCGCGAGCGGTGTGGACGTCCGCCGGGCGGTGTTGGACGACTACGCCCTCCGACACGGCGGCGGAGCACCGCCGACCATCGAGTGGGCGATCCGGCTGTAGCGACGGAGTTCCCTCGACGGCGACCGGAATGGCCCGGATCGAGTCAGCCGGCCTCGTCGCAGGGCGCGCGGCGTTCGCTGGCCCGCGTGTCGACCACGAGGGGCTGGTGGACCAGAGCGCGGTCGGCCAAGGTGAGCACGTGACCGCCTCGTCGACGACCACTGCCCCTCGGCTCGCTCCGCTGTACGCCGCCGGGTTCGTGACCGCCTTCGGGGCGAACGGCATCGCCGCGGCGGTCGGCGGCGAGCACCTCGAACTGGGCCTGACGCTCGCGTGGCTGGGGCTCTTCCTGGCGCTCTACGACGTCGCCGAACTCGTCCTCAAGCCGGTCTTCGGCGCACTTTCCGACCGCATCGGCCCGCGACCGGTGATCGTCGGCGGACTCATCGTCTTCGCGGCGGCTTCACTCATCGGCGTCTTCGGGACCGGTCCGTTCTGGCTCGGGCTCGCCCGTCTGCTGCAGGGTGCCGGCGCCTCCGCGTTCTCGCCGGCATCGTCCGCCGCGGTCGCCCGCCTCGTGCCGGCGCACCGTCGCGGGACGTACTTCGGTCGGTACGGCTCGTGGAAGGGTCTCGGCTACGCCGGGGGACCGGTCATCGGTGCACTCGTGGTGCAGTTCGGCAGCACGCAGTGGCTCTTCGGGATCCTCGTCGTGATGGCCCTCGTGACGGCGGTGGCGGTGCTCGTCGCCGTCGAGCCGACCGTGCCCCTGCCCCGGCAGCGGGCCACGCTCGCCGTGATGGTCCGAGCTGCCACGGACCGCCAGTTCCTGATCCCGGTCGTCGTCCTGGCCGTCGGCAGCGCTGCGATCGGCGCGCTGACCGGGATGCTCCCGGCGCTCGGCACCGAGGTCGGCATCCCGCTCCTGGTGTCGACGCTCGCGGTCGCCGTCCTCGCCGTGACGTCGTCGCTCGTGCAGCCCGTCGCCGGGCGGCTGCACGACGCCGGGCGTCTCGGCACCGCGGTCGCGGGGATGGCCGGGACGGCCGCGGTGGCCGCTGCGTTCCTGGTGGTCGCCGTCGCACCCTCGGCGGTGGCCGTCTTCATCGCGGCGCTGCTCGCCGGGGCTGGTGTCGCCACGCTGACACCCGTCGCGTTCGCGCACCTCGCCGGGACGACTCCGCCGGATCGGCTCGGTCGCACCATGGGTTCAGCGGAGCTCGGGCGTGAGACCGGGGACGCCGTCGGACCACTCGTCGTCGGTGGTGTCGGCAGTGCGATCGGGCTGCCGTTCGGGTTCGCGGCCTTCGCGGTGGTGGCGCTCGTCGGGACGCTCGTGGCATCGCGGTTGCCGTCGAAGACCGACTCGGCACAGGACGCGTAGGGGATCGACGAACCCGATCGGGCGCTACGCGTACGGGTCAGCGGACACCGTCCCGTACACATCGGTCCGACGTCGGCGATCGCGGTGCGCAGCGACCCAGCGAGCCACCGCGAGCGCGAGCAGCGCGGCGGACACCCCGGCGAGCAACCACACCCACCCGTCGTTTTCCTCGATGAGCAGGCGCAGGGCCAGCAGCCCGAGCGGTGCTGCCAACAGGATCCGTCGGAGCTCGCGCCACGACGGCTTCCACAGCGTGGTGAGGCCCTTCTTCCACCGACCGACCACGACGTACGCGATCACACATCCGGGGATGCAGAGGCCGAGCCACTTCACGATCGCCTCGACCCCGTCGTCGTAGAACGGATGCGCCACTTCGCGGAGGACGCCGCCAGCAGCAGCCGCGACGAGCAGCACCCACATGCGCGCTTCCCAGCGGCGAGGATGCCACCAGGGCGTGCGCCACAACGGCACTCGCTCGCGGACCACCGGCATCGCGACTCCTCCCCGGTCGGGCGTCCAGCCTATGCGCGACCTCGATCAACGACGGGACCGAGAGGCTGCCGTCCCTGGCGGGAATCCGGCCCTCCGCGTACGGTGTGACGGGTAGAGACCGACACCGCAGGTCGGTCCGACGAGGGGGCACCATGAAGATCTTGAGCATCGTGGCACGGGGGATCGGAGCGTTGCTCACGACGGTCGCCAAGACGATGGGCGGGATGCTGGGCGCGAAGCCGTACATCGACTCGCACGCGGCGGAGCTCTTGCCGCGTCGTGAGGACTACCGCCCGTAGATCGTTCGCGCCGGGCCACTGGTTGGATGGGCGCATGACGATCGCTCCCGGGACGGCTCCGCACCGGGGCGCGGTGGTCCTGCTCACCGTGCTGGTGATCGCGTCCTGGACGGCGACTGTCGTACTCCCGCTCCTGGTGCTGCACTTGCTCCTCGGCGTCGACGCACCCGCCGAGAGGGTGTTGCCGATCGCGCTCGGGTGGTTCGTGACCCCAGCACTGACAGCAGCCGGGCTGACCGTCGGACTGGTCATCCTCCGCCGATCGCGGAAGTCCGGAGCGCGTCAGCCGTCACCGTAGGATCGTCGAGCCGCATCCAGCGGAACGACGGGGGAGCACCTGATGGAACAGCACACCGAACAGCGCACGCGACCGCGGGTCGTCACGATCGCCGTGGCGCTCTGGTGGGCGTCCGTCATCATCAGCCTCGTGGCCGCCGCGCCCGGCATGGTCGTGACCATGCGCGAAGCCGGCGGCGCGATCATCGGGGCGTCGATCGGGCTCGTCCTCGTCCTCGCCTGGTCGGCACTGTTCGTGTGGCTGGCGACGCGGATGGGACGAGGCTCCGGGAACGCGCGTCTCTGGCTCGCGATCATCGCCGGGCTGAGTGCCTGCAGCACAGTGTTCGCCATCGCCACCGACGGCGTGGACTGGAGCTTCATCGAGGCCGTCTGCGTCGTCGTCGCCGCGGTGCTCAGCTACCTGCCCAGCGCCCGTCCGTTCTTCCCGCGGGACGAACGACGCCCGCGATCAGCGGAACCCCGCACCATCGGGTGGGACCCGACGACGGGCGAGCGCATCTTCGAGACGCCCCCGTCGGGCGACCGCGCGAACTGAAGCGAACCTCCAGGAACAGCCGGAGAACGTGCGTTCCCCGTTGTGGGGGTACCGCCGGACTCGGGCAGATGGTTCCATTCAGAGGTCGGCATCCTCCGGGTGCCGAACAGCCACGGACCGTCTTGCGTCGCAGTGAAGGTGGTCGCCGCTGGTTACGGTGACCACGAGGTGCCGTCGAGTCGATTCGGGTTCGACACGGCGGCGCCTCCCACACACCGGGGGACCGTCCGACCAGGAAGCAGCACCATGCGATCGCTCGTCTACACCAGCACCCAGACCCGTCCGATCACGGATTCCGAACTCGCCCAGATCCTGGCGGTCGGTCGCGAGAAGAACACCCGGCTCGGCGTCACCGGCATGCTCGCGCACCGCGACGACAACTGCATCGGCATCATCGAGGGCGAGGACGACGTCGTCCGGCAGCGCTTCGACCAGGTCCAGGCCGACCCGCGACACACGAACGTCCGGGTGCTGCTCGACGAGCCGATCGCCCAGCGCTCGTTCCCGGACTGGTCGATGGCGTTCCAGTCCCTCGACCCGCTGATGCACGACGTTCCGGGGTTCAGCGACCTGTTCAGCCCGGGTCGCCCGACCGATCCGGCGTTCGGGGCCTCCCGCGCTCGCGCACTCTTGGACTGGTTCCGGAAGCACCCGCTGGCACCCCTGACGAACCAGAACGCCGCCGACGAGGAAGTCCCGCGCACCCGGGCGATCAACGGTGCGATCGCGGTCCTCCACGACGGGGGACTGTCACGCTTCTCGCTCGAGGGCGTCGCGTCCCGGTCGGGGATGCGGCAGGCCGAGCTCCTCGAGCTCTTCCCCTCCGAGCACGCACTGCTGGCCGCCGCGGTGATGCGGTGGACCCGCGCGGTGTCGGCACCGCTGCTGCCGCTCGCCGGTGAGAAGGGCACGGTGGCGTTCCTGCACGCGCTGCTCTCCGCTCACGCCGAGGACCCGTCCCTCATGCGCCTGATCGCCGCGACGCTGGCCATCTCGACCGACCCGTCGACGGACGGCGCCGACTACTACCGGTCCGCGTACCTGCAGTTCCGCGAGACTGTCCGCACCGCGCTGCAGGAAGACGTCCGCGCCGGCCGCGAACCGGCGACGATGGACCCGATCCGCGGGGCACAGCAGCTGCTCGCCCTCTACGACGGCATCCGCCTGCAGGCGCTGCTGACGCCGGACACCGACGTCGTCGACGCGTTCGACCGTGCCGCCGCCCGCATGCGCCGCGGCTGGTCCGAGCAGTACGAGGAGACCACCGTGTGGGACATCTCCGCGCCGGCCGTGGACTGACGTTCAGCGCACCAGACGCACGGTCCGGGGGATGGGTCCGAACGCCGACTCGGCACCGTCGGGCGTGAAGCCGTTCCGCCGGTAGAAGGCGTGCGCCCGCGGGTTGTCCGCGGCCACCCACAGTGACGCCGGACGATCGGCGAGCACGGTGTCGAGGAGTGCCTGGCCGGCTCCGGTCCCGTGCGCACGTGCCAGGACGTAGAGCGTCGTCAGCTCCTCGGGGCGGACGGCATCCGGCTCGGGGGTCGTCTGCGCCGCGGCGAAACCCACGACGCCGGTGCTGTCGAGGGCGACCCGAACGGCTCCTCGGGCGTCAGGGCTCGCGAGCGTCGACCGCCACATGTCGACCCGGCGACCCGCGTCGAACCACGGGCTCGTGTCCGGGTCGTCGATGAACCGGCCGTAGGTCTCTCGCCACGACACCGTGTGCACGTGGGCGATCGCATCCGCATCGGCGAGCGTGGCCGGGCGGATCAGCGTCGAGACATCAGGATCGTTCCCCACTCGATCAGGGTAACGACCGGCGTCCGGTGCTCAGAGCTGGAGGTCCAGGTCGAAGAACCCGGCACCGCCGAGGAACAGCGGCACGATGACCCCGAACAACGTCAGCGTCGCCCCGATCAGGATCGCCGCGAACGCGATGCCGTCGCCCCGCTCACCGGTCAGTCGCACGTCGCGGCGCGCGATGAACCCGACGACGAGACCGCCGATCGGTGCCACGAACGCGAGGGCGATCGCCACCACCGCGAGCAGGCTGAGGGGCGGTACCGGCACGGCTGCCGATGCGGGGGACCCGGCGGCGCTCGGCGCGGTCTGGTCAGGAGCGAGGTCGGTCACGCCGGTCAGCCTAGGGGCGACGAGGTTTCCTCCGCTCACCCCTGACCGAGGTTCGTCACCAGGTTGATGGCGACCGCGATCAGCACCGTCCCGAAGAAGTACGACAGCAGCGCGTGCGGCAACGCCTTCCTCCCGCGGCGATGCGGTCGAGGATCATCGGGATGTAGCGGTGCCCGTGCTGCTGGGCGCCGCGGACCGTCATGCCCTTGTTCATGATCGCGCCGAACGGGAACTTGTCGACGAGCCCACCGAAGACCCCGAGCGAGAACAGACTTCCGCCCTTCCGGCAGGCGTAGATCGCCTCGCGCAGGGCGGTCGGCCGGTCGGTCTGCAACCGCAGCTGCTGCTTGGCCTGGTCGTACAGGTACAGCGGTCCGGTGCCGTGCGCTTCCATGCCGACGGCCTCGATGCACACGTCGGGACCCCGACCGCCGGTGCGTTCCTTGAGTTCCGGGAGCACGGCGTCGCTCGTGTAGTCCAGCGTCTCGGCACCGATGTGCTCGCGCACCTGTTGCAGCCGTTCGGGCAGACGGTCGATCACGATCACCTGCTCGGCGCCGAGGAGCATCGCCGCACGAGCGGCCATCTGGCCGACGCCACCGGCGCCCCACACTGCGACGGTGTCACCCGGTGTGATCCCGGCCAGGTCGGCTCCGGTCCACCCGGTGGGTGCGGCATCGGAGGCGAACAGGGCAGCCGTGTCGGACACGCCGTCGGGGACCGTGAACGCCCCCTGATCGGCGTAGGGCACGCGGACGTACTCGGCGTGGCTGCCTGCGAACCCGCCGAGCGCGTGGCTGTAGGCGAAGCAGCCGCCGATCGACGACCCCCACATCGCCTCGGTCAGCCCCGGGTTCGGGTTGCCGTTGTCGCAGAGTGAGAACTGCCCGTGGGTGCAGTACCAGCACTGCCCGCAGGCGATGAACGAGCAGACGACGACCCGGTCGCCCACCTTGTGCTTCGTGACGGCCGATCCCGTCTCGACGACCTCGCCCATGAACTCGTGCCCCAGGACGTCACCGGATCGCATGGTCGGGATGTACCCGCCGAGCAGGTGCAGGTCCGAGCCGCAGGTGGTGCTCAGACGAACCTTCAGGATCACGTCGTGCTCGTTGAGGATCTTCGGGTCCTCCACCGTCTCCACCGCGGTCTCGTTGACCCCGGTCCAACAGAGCGCCTTCACAGCACACCCTCCTCGTTGCTCCGTTTCGTCGCCACGTCCACCAACGCGCCGGTGGGTGTGGCCTTCCGTCGGCCGTGGGGGACCGGATCCACCCGGAGCACCTCGCCGACCTCGATGAGTTGCTTCGCCTCACGCAGAGCGGCCCGCAGCCGACCCTGAGAATCCGGGCCGCCGCCTCGGAACCGGGCACGGAGCTCGGTGCCGCGATCGCCGGGCGCGGGACGGGCCTCCACCTCGACGTCCTGCCCGAACGCCGTGAGCGGCGCGGGGATCCGCCCGCCTGGCAGCACCTCGTCCTGGCCGCGGTTCACCGTGACCGCGTGCCAGCCGGAACGCGGTTCGGCCAGCACCTTCCGTGCGGGCCCGGGTGCGCCGCGTCGGCGGCGCGAGACGACGATGCCGACGGCAGCCGTGACCATCGCAGCGGCGGCGAGGTTCCGGGCCCTCATCGTGGTGTCCCAGCGAGGAGTCGGTGGGCAGCGGACGCGTTCGCGCCACACCGCCGGGGATTCGTGTGTTCCATCGCGGCCTCCTTGAGTCGCATCGGTGCGGATCAACGGGACGGGAGCGACGACCGCGCGATCGTGCCGGTCGGGGTCGCGGAGTCGCTCCTGTCGATCCACGATGAGCGTGGCCTCCCTGGCGCCGTCCCGGGTTGTCCGTGATGCGCTGCTGCAGGTGACGGCAGCGAGACGGACGGGAGGCCCGGTGCCAGCTGGCACCGGGCCTCCCGTCCGTCCTGAGGTCGCGTGTCAGACGCGCACGGCACGTTCGTCGGGGACGCAGTGCGTCATCATCAGCCCCTCGACGTCGCGGGAGCCGTTGTGACCGAGGTTCGCGAGGCGGGCGAGCTCGTCGTCGCTGAGCGTCTGGGACTGGAGCGGGGGCAGGTCCTTGACCTCGTCGAGGGTGATGCCGAGGCCCTCGCCGACGCGACGACCCAGGTCGTCCTCGACCATGTAGAAGTGCCAGAGCATGCGCTCCTGCACCGGACGGGCCGCCTGCGAGATGAGGTCGACGAAGTTCGCGACGAGGTCGTCGCGCTCCCAGTCCTGCAGGAGCAGGTACCGCTGGCCGGCCTGGGTGTAGTCGTTCGTCCGGGGGATCCGCTTGCGGGTGAGACGCCCGACGATCTCCGGTCCCTGGTCGTCGTGGGTCGGGTACTCCGCCTCGCGCAGGCCGCCGGTGATCGACGGCTCGTAGTTGACGTGCGGGTTCTCGCCGCCGTGGTCCTGGTGGTACGCCATCTGTCCGTCGCGCTGGTTGGTCGCGACGGCACCGTTCTTCGGGGCGTTCACCGGCAGCTGCAGGTAGTTCGGGCCGACACGGTAGCGCTGCGTGTCCGAGTACGAGAACGTGCGGCCGACGAGCATCTTGTCGTCGGAGAAGTCGAGGCCGTCGACGAGCACGCCGGTGCCGAAGGAGAGCTGCTCGTTCTCGGCGAAGTGGTTCGTGACGTTGCGGTTCAGGACCATCTTGCCGACGGGCTTCGGCGGGAACTCGTTCTCCGGCCACACCTTCGTGTCGTCGAGCGGGTCGAAGTCGAGCTCCGGGTGCTCGTGGTCGTCCATGAGCTGCACGCGCAGCTCCCACTCGGGGTACTCACCACGCTCGATCGCCTCGTACAGGTCCTTCGACGCGTGCCCGAGGTCGCCGGCCTGCACGGCGTCGGCGTCGGCCTCGGTCATCGAGGACACACCCACCGACGGGATCCAGTGGTACTTGACGAGCTTGGTGTCGCCGTCGGCGTTCACCCACTTGTAGGTGTTCACGCCGAAGCCCTGCTGCGTGCGGTAGTTCGCGGGGATGCCGCGCGGGCTGAACAGGTTGACGAGCATGTGCATCGACTCGGGGGTCTGCGACATGAAGTCGAAGATGCGCGCCGGCTCCTGCCGGAAGGTCACGGGGTCGGGCTTGAGGGAGTGGATGACGTCGGGGAACTTGATGGCGTCGCGGATGAAGAAGACGCCGAGGTTGTTGCCGACGAGGTCCCAGTTGCCGTCCTCGGTGTAGAACTTCACGGCGAAGCCACGTGGGTCACGGGCGGCCTCCGAGGAATCACGGCCGCCGATCACGGTGGAGAACCGGATCGCCAGGTCGGTGCGCTTGCCGGGCTCCTGGAACAGCTTCGCGCGGGTGTACTGCGCGATGGGTTCGTCACCCCACGTGCCGGTGGCCTCGAAGTACCCGAAGGCGACGGCACCGCGGGCGTGCACGACCCGCTCCGGGATCCGCTCGCGGTCGAAGTGGCTGATCTTCTCGAGGAACTGGTAGTTCTCGAGCGTCGCCGGGCCACGGGCTCCGACGGTGCGCTGGTTCTGGTTGTCGGAGACGGGGTGGCCCTGGCGGTTCGTCAGGATGCGGCGGTCGTCGCCCTCGGCGGGCGGTTGGCTGGAGACGTCGGTCATGTCTCGTCCTCTCTGCGGTCGCGGTCGGCTCGGGTTCCCGACCGAGTGTGGACCGGGGCGCGGGCACGCCCTCTCAGCGGGGTCGAGGACGCGGACGAGGACCGGTCGCCGGTGCGGCCGCCGCTGACGACCCGTCAGTACGAGGTTCGACCGGTGGCCTCTGAGCCGAGCACCGCGGCCGCTCCGTGGGCCAGCAGGGTGCCGTCGGTGACGACGGCGACGCGGTCGAAGCCGAGTGCGCGGAGCCGTTCGGCGCGCGCCAGGTCGCCGGCGAAGGCGCCCGTGTGCTTGCCCGCGCGGCGGGCTGCGGCGACGATCGCGGGGAGTGCGCCGTCGTCGTGCAGCAGTACGTCCAGCTCGATGCCCAGTCCGATCGACAGGTCGAAGGGACCGACGAACACCGCCGAGACGCCCGGGACCGCCAGGATCTCCTCGGCGGCACGGAGGCCCGCGGGTGTCTCGAGCATCACCCACACCTCGGGGTCGGCAGCGACGGCGGACGGTGCCGAACCGCCCCAGAGTCCCGCCATCGGCCCCCAGCTCCGCCGGCCCCGCGGTGGGTAGTGCGCGGCACGGACGGCGTGCTCGGCCTGCTCGACGGTCTCGATCATCGGGACGATCACGATGTCGGCGCCGAGGTCGAGCGCACGGCCGATCGCGGCGTCCGAGCCCTCGGCGACGCGAATGGCGACGGGGACCTGCGGAGCGACCGCGCCGAGCGCCGGCATCGTCGCCAGGAGCGTGGCGTCGTCGAAGGCGCCGTGCTGGGCGTCGAGGCCGAGCCAGGCGAACCCGTTCTGGGCGATCTGTGCGGTGGTGCGGGGTTCGCCGAGCGTGCACCACACGCCGTCGGCGCGGCCGTCTCCGAGTGCTGCTGGCACCGTGGTCCTCCGTCTGGTCTGCCGTCGCGGGCGTCGGCGTTCGGTCGTCCGGCGCGTCAGGCTACCGCCCACGGGGAACTCGACGCGCACGCGGTGGCGTCGAGGCCGGGCCGGGCCGGGGGTGGCCTCATGCGCACGCATGGGACATGGACAAGTGCTCAGCTTCGGGTGTAGTCCTGTGCGCAGGACGCACTGCACGGGCGATCACAGGTCGCCAACACCCACCAGCACCGCAGCACCAGCCGGGACCTGCAGGGAGGTCGGACGGACATGCGTGACGAACGTGACGTCGGCCAGCGGACGGGCTCGCGTCCGCCGGCCGGCGACGGGATCCGGGTGGCGTTCGGGATCGTCGGCGCGGTGGGCGTGCTCGCCGGACTGGCTGCGATCGTCCTGCCCCACGCGACGCTGTTCGCGGTGTCGTGGGTCTTCGGGATCTACCTGGTCGTGTCGGGGGCGGCGCTGGTCGTCCGGGGATTCCAGGTGCACCCTCGGGTCTGGTGGCGTCAGGTCGGGCTGGTGGTCCTCGGGGCGCTGGTCGCCGCCGGCGGTGTCGTCGCGATCGTGTTCCCGCCGATCGGGGCGCGGTGGGTGGCACTGCTGCTCGGGTTCGCCTGGATCCTCGAGGGCATCGCACTCATCTATGCACCGTGGGTGGGCCGCCGTCCGCTGACCGTGGTGCTCGCCGTGCTCAGTGTGCTGAGCGGCATCCTGGTGATGAACCTGCCGGGCCTCGGCGCGCTCGTGACGGTGGCCGCGGTGGGGAGCGTGCTCATCGTGTTCGGTGTCGTCCAGCTCGTCGTCGCGTTCAGCTGGCCGCGTCCGGAGGGAGAGCGGACCGGCCTGCCGGTCCCTGGCCCCTGATGCTCGCCGTCCGCTGGGAACAGCAGGGACCGAAGTCCTGGGTGGCGCGCGACCACGGGACCAGCCTGGGGCTCGTGCTGCACGTGCGTGAGCGGTTCCTGGCGTTCGACCAGGACGACCGGCCGCTCGGGAGCGCAGCGTCCCTGGCGGCGGCCCAGCAGCTCGTCGCCGGTGCCGTCCGCGCGAGTGCCCCGGCCCGGCGGGACACCGTCGCGGTGGTGCTGTCGGTGCTCGCGGCGCTGACCGTCGGGGGAGCGGCCGTCGTGCTCGCCGCGCGCGCCCTGATCTGAACGGCGATCATCGGCGGCGAGGTGGACCGACGCACACACGGCGGGTGCACCGGTACCGTTGCGTCCGTGAACGACGACCCCGATGCCGCCATCGCCCAGCACGTCCACGACGCCTGGGACGGTTCCCTGCGCCTGGTGCACATCACGATCTCGGACGAGGACGGTGACGCCTACCCCGGGCAGGACGTCGACCGGTGGGTGATCGACGTCCGCGTCCCGATCACCGACGACGACGAGACCGAGGCGGTCTCCGTCGCCGAGGTCACCGCGTTCACGAGCCGTGCACCGGAGTCGCTCGAAGCGCTGGTGCTCGGTTACCAAGTCTCCGACGTCGCCGGGTCCTTCGCGTCCGCCGTCGCCGCGCAGGACGCGACGGGGGAGACGTTCTTCTCGCTGCAGACCCACGCCGCCGAGATGCTCGGCAAGCCCGACCTGCTCGCCGTCGACCGACTCACGGTCCGTCCCGCCTACCGAGCGCTGCCCGGACTGGTGCCGGCGATCGTCGACGCCGTCCGCCACGGTCCGGCCGGGCGCACCGCATCCTGGGTGCTCACGGACCCGACGGTGTGGGACGTGCCGTTCCGCGAGGACGACCGGTCCGCCGGCGCGTTCGTGCAGTGGGCCGACACCGCGGTGCTCACCTCGATGAACGCCGCGCCGGACGACCTGGAACACCTGTCGCTCGTGCCGCCTGCCGGTGGCATCGTGATGGGGTCCCGGGCGGACGAGGTGCACCTCGGCGACGCGATCGACCACGCGATGACGCAACCCGCGATCGCGGTGCCGTTCGAACTGCCGCCGAAGCTCCCCGCCAGCATCTGGGCCGCCGCGCCCGAGGACGTCCACGGCGTGCACCCGGACGAGACCACGGGGTCGATCACGGTGGAGACGCACGACGAACAGCTCGAGGTCGTCGGTTCGCCCGGCACCGCACCGCAGCTCGTGGGGATCTCGGCCTCGGCCGACGCCGCGACCCAGGAGTGGCTCCGCACCGTGCACCAGCGTTGGTGGCAGTACGAGCCGGACCTGCACGCCCGCATCCACGACGTCGTCGACGAGTACCTGTCCACCGGGCACATCGAGTCGGCGTCGGACGAGCTCGCCGGGCACCTGCACGCCCCCGACCTGCCGCCGTACCGGACGGAGTGGCCGGGCACCGGCACCGTCCTGCTCGAGGAACTCGGCGAGGACACCGAGCCCATCGTCTTCGACGCCGTGCTCGAGGACGGCACCCGGCACGAGCACATCGGCGTGGTCGTCGTGCACGAGTCCGGACACGTCCGCGCGTTCCTGCACGACGAGTGGGAGCCCGGGTTCCCGGCCGCCGAGGCCGCGGTCGCGCACCTCATCAGCCTGGGTGCCGGCGAGTTCTTCGCGGACGCCCTGCACGACGAGCTGTCAGCGGGTGTCGAGCACGCGATCCTGACGGGCGACGTCCGCGGTCACTGACCGGGCCGCCCTGGGTCGGTTCAGACCGGGCGGTAGATCGCGATCGGCGGGGTGTCGTCGTCGCCCGCGTCGTGGGCGTCGCCCGTCGCGAGCCAGGTGCGGCCCTCGTGCTCGATCGTGGTCGGCAGGTCGCCGTGCACCAGGATCCGGATCGCGGGGGTGTCGCCGTCGACCAGGTCGACGCCGTGGGCCTCGGTCCCGCCGGGATTGTCGTGCACGTAGCTCATGGTCCGATCGAACTCCGTCGACCTGACGGACGGCCCGCGCCGCGCCGGACACGCCCGGAACCTTCACCGGAACCGGTGATGCCGCCCTTCTTCGGGTAGAGTCATCTCCGCACGGCCAGGACGGCGTGTGAATGCGGATGTGGCGCAGTGGTAGCGCATCACCTTGCCAAGGTGAGGGTCGCGAGTTCGAATCTCGTCATCCGCTCAGAACAGGAAGACCGGAACCCCCGTCGCTCGGAAGAGCGGCGGGGGTTCCGTCGTTGCGGGGCGTCGCGGCACCGAAGGCGTGGGGGCCCAGCGGGCGCAGGCTTCGGGTTCCCGCGCCCACCGGGCGCGGAGGCGACCCTGCCCCCACCGGCACGCGCCGGGTGGGTGGCCCGGCGCAGTTCCGAGGATGTATCCGGAGCCGTCCCCCGTTCGGGTGGGAACCGGATCCGGGGTTGCGGGAACCCGCAAGAAACCCGCACGACCCGCCGTTCGAGCCTTGTGCTACTCGATGCCGTCCGGTAAGTACGCCGACATCGTGCGGGCGCCGGGCAAGCCGACCCACCGCCGGGCCCCGGACTCCACGACCGTGACGAGCACCGTTTCGCACCCGCGGCAGCGCGCCACCGACCCCATCGCGGTGCGGTAGACCGTGGTCTGCCCGAGCACCCCGAGCGACCCGCACCCGGCGCAGCGCAGGGCGACCACGGTCGGCTCGGGCCCCAGGCTGTCGGCCAGCGTCCCCGCCAGCGCGTTGCCGTCCACGACGACCATCAGTTGCCCCCGAACCGTTCGGCGCGGACGTCACTCGTGTCGTGTCCGAGCTCGGTGAGCCAGCGCAGCACCTGCTCGACGAACGGCGTCGACCCGCACACGTAGACCAGGGCGCCCGCGTCCGGCGGGAACACCGCGGCAGCGAGCGCGTCCCGCGTCAGCCGTCCGGCCGGCACGGTCGAGCCTGGAGGCGCGGTGCGGCTGTACACGTGGGTCACCTCGAGCGGTGCCCGGCTCGCGAGCGCCTGGTCGAGTTCCGCACGGAAGAACACGTCGGCCGGTGTGCGGACGGCCGCGAGGAGCCGGAAGGGCGCCGGGTCGTCCGCCTCGGCGTGGGAGGTCACCATCGCGACGAGCGGCACGATGCCGGAGCCGCCGGCGATGAGCTGCACCGGCCGGGTGGACTCGCCCGGCCGCCAGACGAACCAGCCGCCCAGGGGTCCGTGGACCTCGAGCGCGTCGCCGACCTCGACGGCGTCGACGAGGAACGGCGAGACCTCGCCGCCGTCCACCCGGTCGACCGCGAGCACGACGTCGGTCGCGGGGCCGGCCGACGCGATCGAGTACGAGCGCTGTGCCTGGTAGCCGTCCTCGGCGGTCAGTCGCAGGTCCAGGTGCTGCCCGGGGTCGTTGCCCGGCCAGGTGGGGACGTCGAGGACGATCCGGCGCGCGTTCGTCGTCTCGCGGCCGACGGACGCGACGGTGGCGGCGTGCCAGGCCGGCCGCCTGCGGGTGGCGGGACGAGCGGAGGGGGTGATCCGTGCCTCCAGGCCGGTGTCGGGGAGCGTCACCAGTACCGCTCTTCCTTCCACGGGTCGCCGTGCAGGTTGTAGCCCGCGTTCTCCCAGAAGCCGGGCTCGTCGTCGGACTGCATGACGATGCCGCGCACCCACTTGGCGCTCTTCCAGAAGTACAGGTGGGGGACCAGCAGGCGGGCGGGCCCACCGTGCTCGGGCGTCAGGGGCTCGCCGTCGGCCCCGAACGCGATCCAGGACTTGCCGTCGAGCAGCTCGTCGAGCGGGACGTTGGTCGTGTAGCCGCCGTAGCTGTGCACCATGCAGTAGTCGAGTTCGGTCTCGACGTCCTCGAACAGGCGGTCGAGCGGGACACCCCGCCACGGCATGTCGAGCTTGGTCCAGTGCGTGACGCAGTGGATGTCGACGGTGACGTCCTCGACGCCGAGTGCTTGCACCTCGTCCCAGGTCCACTGGTGCAGGCCGGACTCGGTGCGGATCGAGAAGGCCCAGTCGGTCGGCTCGATGTCGGGCGTCGCCCCGGCGGACAGGACGGGCCAGTCGCGGACCAGGGTCTGACCGGGCGGGATGCGGGTGTCGTCGCGGTCGTCGCGGCGACCGCCGAACCCGCGGGTGAACGTGGCCATGGTCCTCCTCGGGGACGTCGGTGCGTTCCCGATCATGCCGTGTGCCGGGCGGTGCCGTGTAACGGGTTGGTAAACGTTCCGCCCGTGTACGGAACGGTCGTATCCCAGGCCGGATCCCCACCGGTCCGCCGTTCTCGGCGCCCTCGGCACCGACGCGACGGCTGGGAGCGGGCTTGGGGGATCGGCCGAGGACCTCTATCGTTCACCGGAACGATTACAGGAGGGGTCACCCCGAATGCAGCCCATCGTCCCCGAACCCCGCAATGCCCACGGTCCGAGCCGTCGGGCGCTCATCACCGGCGCCGCCGGTCTGGCCGGCCTCGGCCTGCTCACGCTCGCCGGATGCAGCTCCGGTGCGACCGCCGGCACCCCCACGATCCCCGAGGCCGCGGCCACCGGCGTCGCCCGTCGCGGCGGACGCCTGCGCATCGCGCGGCCCGCCGCGTCCGCCGCCGAGACCCTCGACTCCGCGAGCTCGCTGTCGGCCTACGAGTACCTCGGCGCGCTGTACAACCGGCTCGTCAAGCTCGACCAGCAGGGCACCCCGGTGCCGGACCTGGCCGAGGAGTGGTCCGCGAACGCCGACGGCACCGAGTGGACCTTCGCGCTCCGCCGGGGCGTGACCTTCCACGACGGGTCCCGGTTCACCGCCGACGACGCCATCGCGAGCATCCGGCACATCCTCGACGAGAAGACCGGAAGCCCGCAGGCCGGGGTGCTCGGCGAGGTCATGGACGCCGACTCGATGCGCGCCGTCGACCCGTACACGCTGCGCTTCTCGCTGACGAAGCCGAACGCCGAGTTCCCGTCGCTGCTCACCGCCTACCAGTGCTACATCGTGCCGGCCGACGCCATCGCCGACATCGGCCGCACCGGGATCGGGACGGGGCCGTTCCGGCTGTCGTCCTTCACCCCGGCCGGCGCGGGCAGCGTCGAGGCGTTCCCGGACCACTTCGCCGGCCGCCCGGCGCTCGACGGCATCGACTTCTACTCGATCCAGGACACCACCGCGCGGGTGAACGCCCTGCTCGCCGGGCAGATCGACCTCATCTCGCAGACCAACCTGGACTTCGCGACCGCCCGGGTCGTGTCGGCGTCCGACCGCGCCACCGTCGCCCGGTCGAAGAACGCCCAGTGGTACACGATCCCGATGCTCGCCACGAGCGACGAGTTCAGCGACCCGCGGGTGCGCCAGGCGATGAAGCTCGCCTACGACCCCCGGAAGATCGTCGACACCGCGCTGCAGGGGACCGGTTCGGCGGGCTGGGACAACCCCGTGCCGCCGCAGCTCGCCGCGTTCGTCGACGACCACCGCGAGTACGACCCGGACAAGGCCCGGGCGCTGCTCAAGCAGGCCGGGCGCGAGGACTTCCGCGCCGCGATCTACACGTCGAGCTACGAGTCGGTGTTCACCCCGATGGCCGTCGCCTACCGCGACGCCGTCGCCGACGCGGGGATCCGTCTGACCGTCCGCAACGCGAGTTCGGACTCGTACTACACGCAGATCTGGATGCAGAAGCCGCTCATGGTGAGCTACTGGTTCACGGGGCGGCCGATCGACCAGCTGCTCAACCAGATCTTCCGCTCGGGGTCGTCGTACAACGAGAGCGCCTGGTCGAACGAGACCTTCGACGGGCTGCTCGACGACGCCCGCGCCGAGATGGACGACGCCAAGCGGCTCAGCCTGTACCAGGACGCCCAGCGGCTCGTCGTCGAGGACGGTGCCGACATGACGCCGATGTTCGGCGACCGGCTCGTGGGGTTGTCCCGCGACGTCGTGAACTACTCGGAGTACGGCTTCGAGTTCGACTACCTGCGGATCGGACTGCGCCGATGACGACCACGAACACGCCGTCGGACGTCCTCGTCCCCGTCCTCCGCCGCGTCGGCATCGCCCTGCTGACGGTGGTGCTCGCCTCGCTCTTCGTGTTCCTGGCGGTGCAGGCACTCCCCGGTGACGTCGCCCAGCAGCTGCTCGGGCAGAACGCCACCCCCGACGCCGTGAAGCAACTGCGCGACACCCTCGGCCTCGACCAGAACGTCTGGCTCCGCTACCTGCAGTGGCTCGGCGGCGCCGTGCACGGCGACTTCGGCACCTCGCTCGTCAGCGGCGAGCCGGTCGCCCCGACGCTGTTCACGGCCTTCCGGAACAGCATGCTCATCGCCGTGCCCGCGATGCTCGTCGGCGTCACGGTGTCCCTGACGCTCGGTGTCGTCGCCGGTGTCCGCCGCGGCCGTCCGAGCGACAAGGTCATCTCGATCGTCAGCCTGGTCGTGATGAGCGTGCCGGAGTTCATGGTCGCCACCGTCCTGGTGCTGCTGTTCGCGATCGGCCTGCCGGTCTTCCCCGCCGTCGTGCTGCGGGGGAGCGACGCCACCGTGGCCGAGCTGCTGCCCACCATCTGGCTGCCGATCATCGTGCTGACCCTCGCGATGGCCGCCTACATCGTGCGGACGGCCCGCTCGTCGACCATCGACGTGATGGCGTCGGAGTTCGTCACGACGGCCGAGCTCAAGGGCCTGACGATGCGCCGGGTGGTGTGGAAGCACGCGGTCCCGAGCGCCCTGCTCCCGACGCTGAACGTCGTCGCGCTCAACGTCGCGTGGCTGCTCGGCGGTGTCGTGGTGGTCGAGAACGTCTTCAACTACCCGGGGATGGGCAAGCTCATGCTCGAGTCGGTGTTCAACCGCGACCTGCCCACCATCGAGGCGATCGCCCTGCTGAGCGCCCTGATCTACGTCGTGTGCAACCTGGCCGCCGACCTCGTCGCGCTCGCACTCGACCCGAAGCTGCGGACCCGCCAGCGACGACCGCGCACGCGCACCCGCAGCGCCCGCAGCACCAGGAAGGCCGCCGCATGACCGCCACCGCACCCCGCCGCCGCGTCGGACGCGACGTGCTCGCCGGCGCGCTCGCACCCCTGCGCGGGTCGACGGCGCTGAGCATCGGCCTCGGCCTCATCGCCCTGCACGTCGTCCTCGCCCTGCTCGCGCCGGTCATCGCCGGGCACGACCCGGTCGCAACGAACGCCGGCGACGTGCTCGCCGGTCCGACGTGGACGCACTGGCTCGGCACCGACCAGTACGGCCGCGACGTGCTGTCCCGCACGCTGAACGGCGGCCGGTACGCGCTGTCCGTGACCTTCCTCGCCACCACGATCGCCGTCGCGGTCGGCACGGTGCTCGGCTGCGTCACGGCCTACGCCGACAACTGGTTCGACGAGGTCGTCATGCGCGTCGTCGACGCCCTGCTCAGCGTGCCGTCGATCCTCGCGCTCCTGGTCGTCGTGACGGTCTTCGACGCCGGCCTCTGGGTCATCGTCCTCGCCGTCACGGTCGTCTACGCCCCCGCGGTGACCCGGGTCGTCCGCGGCGCCGCGCGCACCGTGATCACGCAGGACTACGTCACCGCGGCCCGTGCCCGGGGCGAGCGGCCGCTGTCGATCGTGTTCCGCGAGATCCTGCCGAACGTGCTCGACGTCGTGCTCGTCGAGTACGCGATGCGGGCCTCGTGGATCGTGCTGCTCGTCGCGTCGCTGTCCTTCCTGGGCTTCGGCGCGAACCCGCCGACCCCGGACTGGGGCCTGATGGTGCAGGAGAACCGCACCGCGCTCACCGTGGTGCCGCTCGGCACGCTCGCCCCGATCGTGGCCCTCGCCACGCTGGTGATCGGACTGAACCTCGCGGCCGACGGCCTGAGCAAGTCGCTCGGTGTCGACCGCGCCAAGCAGGGAGTCAGCGCATGACCCGCACCGACACCGGCACGACGTCCGCCGCGACGGCGACCGTGCCCGACGCGATCGTCCGCGTGGACGACCTGTCCATCTCGTACGCCGCCGGCAAACGGCGCGTCCCCGTCGTCCGGGGTGTCTCGTTCGCGATCGAGGCCGGTCGCACCCTCGGCCTGGTCGGCGAGTCCGGCAGCGGCAAGTCGACCGTCGCGCGGACGCTCCTCGCACACCTGCGCGCCGGGTCGGCGATCGACGGCGGGACGGTCCGCGTCGACGGCGCCGACGTGTTCGCCCTGTCGCCGGCCGGCCGCCGGGCGCTCCGCGGCGGCACCGCCTCGGTCGTCGCCCAGAACGCCGGACAGGCACTCACCCCGTCGATGCGCGTCGGCGAGCAGATCCGTGAGGCCCTCCGCGCCCACGGCGAGCCCGACGGCCCCGAACGCGTCGCCGAGCTGGTCCGGCTGGTCCGGCTGCCGGACCCCGACGCGACCGTCCGTCGGTACCCGCACCAGTTGTCCGGCGGGCAGCAGCAGCGCATCGCCATCGCGATGGCCGTCGCCGCCCGACCGCGCGTGCTCGTCCTCGACGAGCCGACCACCGCCCTCGACGTCGTCACGCAGGCCGCGGTCCTCGACCTGGTCGCCGACCTCGGTCTCCAGCTCGGCATGGCCGTCCTGCTCGTCAGCCACGACCTCGGAGTGGTGTCCGCCATGGCGGACGAGATCGCCGTGATGCGCGACGGCGAGGTCGTCGAGCACGCCGCCACGGCGGCGCTCTTCGCCGCTCCGCAGCACGAGTACACGCGCGCCCTGCTGGCCGCGGTACCGGACGGGCGACGGCCTGGAGGGACGGGCCACGTGCCCGACGACGCGACCGCCCCCGGGACGGTCGGCTCCATGGCCACCGGCACCGTGCCTCCCGAGCGCACAGCCCGCCCCGTGGTGACCGCGGACGACCTGGTGATCCGCTACGGCCGCGGCCTGCCGGCCGCCGTCGACGGGGTCTCGTTCACGATCGCCGCGCACGAGACGCTCGCCGTCGTCGGCGAGTCCGGCAGCGGCAAGTCGACGCTCGCGACGGCGCTGGCCGGCCTGGTGCCGGCCGAGTCGGGGACGTTCACGTACGACGACGGCACGACGAGCGGCGACCTGCGCGAGCCGATCGCCGGCCGCGCGCCCGCCCTGCGGCGCGCGGTGCAGCTCGTGTTCCAGAACGCGGACACGTCGCTCAACCCGCGGCGCACCGTGGGTGCAGCCGTCGCGCGGCCGCTCCGGTTGTTCAGCGGCTCGTCCTCGCGCGATCGCGTCGGGGCACTGCTCAGCCAGGTCGGGCTCGGGCCGGAGTTCGCCGACCGTCTGCCCGCGCAGCTGTCCGGTGGGCAGCGGCAGCGCGTCGGGATCGCGCGCGCACTCGCGGCCGAGCCGTCGCTCGTGATCGCGGACGAGATCACCACCGCGCTCGACGTGCAGGTGCAGGCGGGGATCCTCGCGCTGCTGGCCGACCTGCAGCGCGAGCGGGGCCTCGCCTGCCTGTTCATCAGCCACGACCTCGCCGTGGTGCGGGGCGTGGCGGACCGGGTCGCGGTGATGACCGGCGGCCGGATCGTCGAGATCGGACCGACCGAGCGGGTGTTCACCGGCCCGAACCACCCGTACACGTCGACGTTGCTCGCGGCGACGCTCGAACCCGGCAGCACGACCCTGCCCGACGTCGGTGACGGGGTGCCGCGCTGGCGGCACGCCGACGGCTGGACCGACCACGGCGACGGACACCGCACCCGCAACTGGGAGGACGCATGACCACCGACGACGGCACCGACCACGGCACCGCCGCCACCACCTTCACCGCCATCGGCGACCCCGGCTCGCTGCCCGCGGGCGTGACGGTCCGCGACGAGTGGATCCCGATGCCCGACGGTGTCCGGCTGCACGCCCGGATCTGGGCACCGTCGCAGTCGCCGACGCAGCCGGGTGAGCCCAACGGTCCGACACCGGTGCTGCTCGAGTACCTGCCGTACCGGCTCGACGACTGGACCGCACCGCGCGACTCGGAGCGGCACCCCTGGTACGCCCAGCACGGGTACGCCTCGGTGCGGGTCGACATCCGCGGCACCGGGTCGTCCGACGGGTTCTTCGACGACGAGTACAGCGAGCAGGAGCTGCTCGACGGCGAGGCCGTGATCGCCTGGCTCGCCGAACAGCCGTGGTCGACCGGCGCCGTCGGCATGTTCGGCATCTCGTGGGGCGGCTTCAACGCGCTGCAGCTCGCGGCCCGGGCACCCGCCGCGCTCAAGGCCATCGTGACGGTCTGCTCGACGGACGACCGGTACGACAACGACGTGCACTACGTCGGCGGTGCCGTGCTCGGCATCGACATGGCGGCCTGGGGCGCGACCATGTTCGCCTTCAACTCGCGGCCGCCCCGGCCCGAGGTCGTCGGCGCCGGGTGGATCGACCGGTGGCGGGAACGCCTCGAGGCGAACCGCCCGATGACGCCGGTGTGGCTCGCGCACCAGGAGCGCGACGACTACTGGCGGCACGGCAGCGCGGCCGAGGACTACGACGGCATCCGCGCCGCGGTGCTCGCCGTCGGCGGGTGGGCGGACCCGTACCGGGACGCCGTGCTCCGGCTCGTCGACCACGTCAGCGCCCCCGTGAAGGGCATCGTCGGCCCGTGGTCGCACCAGTACCCGGACCGTGGGCTCGCGCCGGGGCCGTCGATCGGGTTCCTGCAGGAGACCCTGCGGTGGTGGGACCGCTGGCTGCGCGGGGTGGACACCGGCGTCGAGGACGACCCCGCACTGCGGGCCTGGATCAACGAGGGCGAAGCCCCCGCGCCCTACTACGCCGGCCGCCGCGGTCGCTGGATCGGTGCCGAGGCGTGGCCCTCCGCCGCGACCCACGAGCGCGTCCTGCCCCTCGCCGCCCTGCGCGGCGGCGACCTCGGGCCGGTCGTCGTGCGGTCGCCGCAGCACACCGGGGTGGACGCCGGTCGGTTCTTCCCGTTCGGCAACGCCACCGACCTGCCGACGGACCAGCGCGCCGAGGACGGCCGGTCGGTGACCTTCGACCTGCCCGTCGGCAAGGCGTTCGACCTGCTCGGCAACGTGCTCGTGCGGCTGTCCGTCACGAGCGACCAGCCCCGGGCCACCCTGACCGTGCGGCTCTGCGACGTCGCACCGGACGGCTCGTCGACGCTCGTCACGCGCGGGGTGCTGAACGCCGCGAAGCGCGACGGCATGGACCGCGACGACGTGCTCGAGCCCGGGACGCCCGCCGACCTGCCCGTGCGCCTGGTCTCGACCGGACACCGGTTCGCCGCCGGACACCGGCTGCGCATCGCGGTCTCCTCGTCGTACTGGCCGTGGGTGTGGCCGCACGGCGTCGAGGCCACCGTGACGATCGACCCGACCGCCTCGAGCGTCACCCTGCCCACCTGGACCCGGGAGACCGACGACGGGGTGGTCTTCGCCGAGCCCGAACGGTCCGAGCCCCTCGTGATCGAGCGCGTCGCGCCGGCCGACCCGCTGCCGCAGCGCACGGTGACGCACGACGTCGAGACGGGGGAGTGGACGCTCGACGTCGACCCCGGGTACGGCGGCGGACGCGTCTACCCGGACGGCCTGGTCTTCACCGAGGACGCTCGCGAGACGTACCGGATCCGCTCCGACGCCCCGACCAGCGCACGGGCGAGTTCCCGCTGGGCGATCGGGCTGACGAAGCCGGAGTGGGCCGCGCGACTCGAGACGACGTCCGAGGTCACCGCCGACGCCGACACCTTCCACGTCGTCAACACCGTGCGCGCCTGGGCACGCGACGGCGGACCCGACGAACCCGAGGTGCTCGTCACCGAGCGGACCTTCGTCGACGACGTCCCACGGACCTCGGCGTGACCGCGGCGGCACGCGTCCGGCAGCGGCCGGAGGTCCGACGCGCGATGATCGTCGAGGCCGCCCGCGCGGTGATCGTCCGGAACGGTGTCGGCGCCACCGGGCTGCGCGACATCGCAGCCGAGGCCGGCGTCTCCGTCGGCACCGTGACGTACCACTTCGGCAGCGTCGCCGAGATCCTCAACGAGGTCGTGGTGCTCGAGACGGAGCGCTTCTACGGCGCCATCGTCGCAGCGGTCGACGCCGAACCCGACGTGCTGGTGGGGTTGCGGATGCTCGTCGCCCCGCTGTTCGGCGACACCGAGCAGGTCCGGCAGCACTGGCGGATCTGGTCCGACTACTGGACCGCGGTGGTGCGACGGCCCGAGGTCGCCGCCGAGTACGCCGAACGCATCCGCGTCTGGGAGGCCTGCCTGGTGCGGGTCATCCGGCGCGGGGTGGAGGCCGGGGTGTTCGGTGGCACACGCCAGGGCAGCGACGGCGGCGACCCCGTCGACGCCGACACCGTCGCGCTGCAGCTCGCCGCGTACAGCGACGGTGTCGCGACCCAGATCGCCCAGGGCGTGCCCGGCCTGACGAACGCCGTCGCCCTGTCGTGGATGTGGCGCTTCCTGTCGCACGAACTCGGTGTGCCCGCTGTGGACATCGCCGGAACCGGTCGTTCCCCCTTGTGATGAGGTAAGGCTTCCCTTACCGTTGCCACATGGCACGGACCCGGCGACAGCCCAGCGAACGCATCCTCATCGCGGGCGGTGCCGAGGACCTCGTCGAGATCCACCGCCAGCTCGAGGAACTCCCCGAGAACACGTACGGGCAGGTCTTCGTCGAGGTCGCCCTCGACGAGCAGATCCGCATCCTGCCGGCCCCGCCGCGCGTCACCGTGACCTGGCTGGTCCGGAGCGCCCGCAGCTCGGCCGTCGCCCCGCTGGTCTTCGCCGACCACGGCGAAGCGCTGGCACACGCCCTGACCGGGTGGGCCGCCGAGTGGTGCGTGACGGGCTGTGAGCCCCGCACCTCGGTGTGGATCGGGTGCGCGGACAGCCCGTGGATCGAGCGCGCTCGGTCCATGGTGCAGCTCGAACTCACCGACGCCGGCCAGCAGGTCCAGGTCGAGTACGGCGGGTAAGGGCAGCCTGCTCTTCCTTGCAATGTGCAAAAGACGGGGGCATGGTTGTGCCATGACCACGCAGAGCAGCACCACCACACCGAGCACCACGTCCCCGTTCTCGACCACGCCGGAGCTCGCAGCCGGGGTCGCCCAGTTCCTCGCCCCCGTCGTCATCGACCTCGAGGCGCTCGTCGTCAACGGCAAGCAGGCCCACTGGCACGTCCGTGGCCGCAACTTCGTCGGCGTGCACGAGCTCCTCGACGAGATCGTCGAGCACGCGCAGGACTACGCGGACAAGGCTGCGGAGCGCATCGTCGCCCTCGGCCTGCCGGTCGACTCGCGCATCGCGACCGTCGCCGCGAACACCACCCTGCCGCCGCTGTCGCAGGGCTTCCAGAACTCCGACGTCACCGTCACCGAGGTGATCGCCCAGATCGACGCCGCGCTGCTGCAGGTCCGCCGTGCGGTCGACGGCCTCGACGAGGTCGACCTCAACAGCCAGGACGTCGCGATCGAGATCGAGCGCGCGCTGACCAAGGACCGCTGGTTCCTGCAGGCGCACCTCGCCGCCTGAGTCGCGACCACCCCGCTGACGGGAGGCCCGGTGCCAGCTGGCACCGGGCCTCCCGTCCGTCTCGGGTCGCGCTCCGGGCCCGCACCTCACGCGGACGGCGTGACCAGCCCGCTCTCGTACGCCAGCACCACGGCGTGCACCCGGTCCCGCAGCTGCAGCTTCGCCAGGACGCGGCCGACGTGGGTCTTCACGGTCTGTTCGGCGATGAACAGCTCCGCCGCGATCTCGCCGTTCGACCGCCCCCGCGCCATCAGCAGGAACACGTCACGCTCCCGGTCGGTCAGCACGTCGAGCACCTCGGTCCGCGGGGCCGCTGGCTGCGGACCGGCGACGAAGGCCTCGACGAGGTGCCGGGTCACTCTCGGGGCGAGCAGGGAGTCGCCGGCCGCGACGGTCCGCACGGCCTGCACGAGCTCCTCGGCGCTCGCGTCCTTCAGCAGGAACCCGCTCGCCCCGGCACGGAGCGCGTCGAACACGTAGTCGTCGATGTCGAACGTCGTGAGCATCACCACGCGGACGGGCGACTCCGCGGGCGCCGCGGTGATCCGCCGGGTCGCCTCGATCCCGTCGAGCTCCGGCATCCGGACGTCCATCAGGATCACGTCCGGCCGGAGCCGGATCGCCATGACGACCGCCTCGGCACCGTTCGCGGCCTCGCCGACGACCTCGACGTCGTCCTGGGCCTGGAGGATCGCCCGCAGTCCGACACGGAACATCTGCTGGTCGTCGACCACCATCACCCGCGTCATCGCGTTCCCCCGTCTGCCGTCGGCTGCGACGTGGTCGCGGTGGGCTGGGTGGGCAGACTGACGGCGACGCGGAAGCCGCCGTCCGGGTCCGGTCCGTGGTCGATGGTGCCGCGGAGCGCGGCGACCCGCTCGCGCATGCCCGCCAGGCCGAAGCCGCCGTCGTCCGGCGGCGCACCGGGCACGCTGCCGGCCGGTGGCGCGGTGTTGGCGACCTCGACCGTGAGGGCCGAGCCGTGCCTCCCGACCGTCACGACGGTGGTCGCACCGGGCGCGTGCCGGGCGACGTTGCCGAGCGCCTCCTGCACGACCCGGTACACGGTGAGCTGTGCGAGCCGGTCGACGTCGTCGCGGTCCGGGTCGAGCCCCTCGTCGAGTCGGAGGTCGACGGGGATGCCGGCCGCGCGGGTGGCCTGCACCAGTGCGGGCAGGTCGGCGAGCCGCGGCTGCGGCGCACGCTCGGCGTCGGCGTCGCCACGCAGGGTGCCGAGCAGCTGCCGCATCTCCCGCAGGGCCGTGCGCGAGGTCTCGGCGATCGCGGCGAACTCGGTGCGGGCGTCCGGTGGCAGGTCCGCGACGCGGTACGGAGCGGACTCGGCCTGCATGTGCACGACGGACATGCTGTGGGCGACGACGTCGTGGAGCTCACGGGCGATCCGGGAGCGCTCCTCGACCGTCCGGCGTCGGGCCTGCTCGAGCTCGGTGTCGCGGCGGGCGGCGGCGAGTTCCTCGCGCACGGTCCGGCGCTGCCCGATGACGACCGCAGCGGCGGCCACGACGAGGGTGTCGCCGGCGCTCACCACGAAGCTCGTCGCCCAGACGTCGACCTGCCCCCACCGGTCGGGCGTCACGCCGATGAGCAGCAGGGTGAGCAGCGTCGCCGCGACCCAGACCACCGCGGTGAGCAGCCAGGTGGTGCGGACGCCCAGCACGACGAGCAGCACGCTGAGGCCGACGATGCTCGTGACCGAGACCGGCCAGGGCCCGATGGTGCCGGGTGCCGTCAGGACCCCGAGGCCGGCGAGGGCGACGAGGTGCGCGACCGACGCCGTGCGGGGGAAGAGCGGTGCGAGGCCGATGCTCGCCGAAAGGACGGCGGTCACGAGCAACGCGAGCGGCACGGGGACGCCGTAGAACACGGCGGTCACGGGTGCGGCGACGGCGAACAGGGACACCGCGACGACGACGAAGCCGATCTGCACGGCGGGCCGGACCCAGGTGGGTCGGGGCTTCGGGACGACGGTCACGGGCGGGCGGTCTCTCCGGTTCGGGCGAGGCAGGGTTCGGGGGCGATGGCGGTGGCTGTGGCGGGTGTGGCTGTGGTGGCTGCGGCTGCGGCTGCGGCGCGGGCGTCACGGGCTTCGCGCCTGCGGCTGATGGTACCGAGCACCCGGTCGACCGCGATCCCGAGCCCGGCGGCGACCACCATCGACACCAGCGCCGCGACGATCGGTTCGTGCAGCACGCTCGACGCGGCCAGGGCGATGCCGATCGACACCGCTGACCACGCCAGCCCCGCGATCGCGCTGATCGCCAGGAACCGGCGGTAGGACAGCCGGGTCGCTCCTGCGGTCATGTTGACCGCGACCCGGCCGACCGGGATGAAGCGCCCGGTCAGGATGAGGCTGGCGGAGCGGCGCTGCATCTGCCGCTCGGCGAACGCGAAGGCCGCCGCGATCCGTGGTCGCTTCGACCGGGCCAGCCGGGCGAACCCGATCCGGCGTCCGATCCAGTACGCGATCGAGTCGCCGGCGATCGCTCCCAGGGCGGCGGCGACGAGCACCACGGCGAGGACGGGCTGTCCGGACGTCGCGGCGATCGCGGCGACCGCGACCAGGGCGGACTCGCTCGGCACCGGCGGGAAGAAGCCGTCCACCAGGCACAGGACGAAGAGGACGACGTAGACGAGCGGACTCGCGGCCAGCTCGACGACGAGCGGGGTGATCTGGTCGAACACGGGGTGCTCCCTCCCGCCGACGGAACTCGTCGACGAGGACGACGCTACGGAGCCGATGCGCGCTGGCCATCCCGCGGCGGTCTCGACCACCCCCTACCGCGGTATGACGTTCCCGTCCGCGAAGACCACGTCGGGTGCGTCCACACGGCGGTCGACGACGGTGGTCGGGGCCTCCAGGTGCACGGCACCCGAGGGCATGATGCCCGCACCGCCGAACCGTTCCATCACCCGCCACTGCGCGACGACGTCCTCGCCGGCGTGGTCGGGCGGCAGGGTGTCCCAGAACCGGAAGCCCCCGACCTCCTCGAGCGCACGGCGGTCGTAGAGCGCGCAGGCACCGACCCACGCGACGCGGTAGGGCATCCACTCGCCGGGGTGCAGGTCGAGGTCGGCGGCGACGTGCGTCGGGTTCGCGGCGTTGTGCAGCGACCAACGGTCGAAGCCGGGGGTCCCGCGGCGCACCACCTCGGGCACGACCGGGCCGTCCCACCGTTCGAACACCGAGGTCTCGTGGGGGCGGCGGTCCTGCAGGTACGACAGGCCCTGCACGGCGCTGCCGACGAACCCGCAGCCCAGGGTGCGCAGCGCGTCGAGCATCCGCGCGATCGACCCCGGCTCGAGCCAGACGTCGTCGTCGAGGAACAGCACCGCTGCTGCCTCGGCGTGGTCGAGCAGGAACTGCCGGTGCTCTGCCAGGCCACGCCGTTCCGGGTGGGTGAGGAGCGTGACGGGCCGGCCCTGCGCCTCCAGGACGCGGAGCATCGCGGCGACCGCCGGCGCGCTGGCGGCGTCTCCGTCCGCGGACTGGTCGCTCAGCACGACGCGCAGGTCGACGTCGGTCTGGGCGGCGAGGCCGGCGAGCGTCGTGGCGAGCTCGGCCGGCCTCCCGACGGTCGGGATGAGCACGTCGACGTCGACCCTGCTCGTGTCCGCTGGATCGGGGGCCTTCGCCCAGGACCCGGACCAGCGGGCGGTCACGGTGCCGGGTCCGGTTCGGGCCGCGCAGCGGCTTCGCGGATCCGGCGCACGACGGCGCTGGTGGAGTGCTCGGGCACGTAGTCGACCATGACGACCTCGCCGCCGTAGCCGCGCACGACCTCGGTCTCGGTCAGCATCTCGGGCGAGTAGTCGCCGCCCTTCACGTAGACCTCGGGGCGCAACCGTTCGATGAGCGGGATCGGGGTGTCCGTCGCGAACACCGTCACCAGGTCGACGCAGGCCAACGCGGCGAGCACGCCGGCGCGGTCCTCGGCCGGGTTGATCGGCCGCTCCGGGCCCTTCAGCCGGCGCACCGAGTCGTCGTCGTTCAGGGCGACGACGAGCAGGTCGCCCAGGTCACGGGCCTGGCGCAGGTACGTGGTGTGCCCGCGGTGCACGACGTCGAAGCAGCCGTTCGTGAAGACGACGCGGCGGCCGGCCTGGCGTGCGGCCTCGACGGCGGTGGCGAGCTCGTCGTGGTCGACGACGGTCGCCGCCGGCGCGGTCACCGAGTCGAGCAGGGCCGCGGCGGTGCAGACGGACGTGCCGGCCTCGCGGACCACGACGTCGGCAGCGGCCTGGGCGACCGCGACGGCGTCGCGCAGGGGTGCCTGCACGGCGAGGGCGACGGTCGCGGCGGCACAGAAGGTGTCACCGGCGCCGGAGGCCTGCTGCTCCGAGGCGGGCGTCGCACGCGTGCGGAACCCCTGGTCGGAGCCGGGCTCGAGCAGCACGGTGCCGTCGCGGTCGAGCGTGACCACCGCGGCACGGGCGCCACTGCGGGCGAGCACGTCGCCACGGGCTGCGACGACGGTGCCGACGCGGTCGGCACCGGTGCCGAGCTCCGTGCCGAGCAGTGCGGCGGTCTCACCGGCGTTCGGCGTGACGAGGTCGGGGTGCAGCGCGGCCCAGCGGGTCAGGTCGTGCGCGTCGACCACGACGGCGCCGGGGCGGTCACGGTCGAGCATCGGCACGACGTCCTCGGCCCGGACACCCAGGCCGTAGTCGCACACGACGGCGGCGTCGGCGCACCGGACGGCGCGGGCCACCGAGCGGGCGAGGCGTTCGCCGTGCTCGGCGGTCGGGGTCGCGGCGAGCTCGTCGACCCGGACCACGACGCGGTCACCGCCGACCACGCGCGACTTCATCGTGGTGCGGGCACCGGGGATCTCGACCAGGAACGACGTGTCGACGCCGGCTGCTTCGAGTCGCTGGCGCAGGACGTCACCGGCCTCGTCGTCACCGATGAGCCCGACCATGCGGACGCGGGCGCCCAGGGCGCGGGCGTTCACGGCTGTGTTCGCCGCACCGCCGGGCACCGCGATGGTCTCGGTGACGCGCACGACGGGGGCCGGGGCCTCGCGGGAGACCCGCTCGGCCTCGCCGACGGTCCAGCGGTCGAGGATGCAGTCGCCGATGACGACGACGAGGGGTTCGCGGTCGTCGATCGTGGCGACGAGGTCACGGACCAGCCGGACGTCGGCGGTCATCGGGTGCCTCCCACGGTGTCGGCGCTGCCGGCGGTGGCGCCGGCAGCGGCTGCGGGGCCGGCGGTGCCTGCTGCGGCGCCGGTGCTGCTGGTGGCTGCGCTGCTGCTGTCTGCTGCCGTCGACGGCTCGGCGGTGCGGCGCGGCGGGGCTGCCTCGAGGTGCACCACCGTCGTGGTCGTCATCTCGTCGAGCAGGTGCGGGCCGTACCCGAACCCGGCGCCCGAGGCACCGCGGGGCTGGGCGCTGCCGCCCGGAGCACCACCGAACACGGCGTTCACCTTGACGGTGCCGACGGGCAGCTCGGCCGCGGCACGGAGCGCGTGCGCGGTGTCGTTCGTCAGCACCGTGGCTGCGAGGCCGTAGCGGTCGGCCGCGGCGAGCCGGAGGCCCTCCGCGAAGTCCGTCACGACGCGCACCGGGGCGATCGGGCCGAAGGTCTCCTCGGTCAGCACGAGCATGTCGTCCGTGCAGTCGGTCAGGACGGTCGCCGGGTAGAACGATCCGAGCCCGCCGGGCGTGACGCCACCGGTCCGGGCCGAGGCGCCGCGGGCGATCGCGTCGTCGACGTGGTGCTGCACGAGCTCGCGCAGCCGGTCGTCCACGAGCGGCCCGAACTCGGCGGCGGGTGCGGCCGTGCGGCGCTCCGCCTCGGCGACGAGCGCGGCGACGAAGGGCTCGGCGACGTCCTGGTGCACGTACACCCGCTCGACGCTGGTGCAGATCTGGCCGGTGTTCGCGAACGCGCCGAGGGCGACCTGTGCGGCGGCCCACTCCGGGTCGACGTCGGCGTCGACGATGACCGGGTCGTTGCCGCCGTTCTCACGGATGACGTGGGCGCGGGTGGTCACGGACACCTCGCTCAGGCGGTCACCGGTCGCGGTCGACCCGACGTGCGCGTAGACGTCGATGCCCTCCTGCGCCAGGAGCAGCTCGCCGGTCGTCGCGTCGCCGTCGACCCCGATGAGGACGCCGTCCGGCAGGACCTCGGCGAGCAGCGCGTTGAGTCGGGCGAAGGTCGCTGGGCACCGTTCGCTGCCCTTGTGCACCACCGTGTTGCCCGTGACGATCGCTGCGCCGAGGATCCCGCAGGCCACGGCGACCGGGTCGTTCCACGGCGTCAGGGCGAGCACCACGCCACGCGGGTGCGGCACCGACCAGTCGGCGGCACCGAACTGGCCCCGCAGGGCCTCACCGCGGTGCACCGGCCCGAGCTCGGCGTACTGCACGAGCGTGCCGATGCCGGCCTCGACCCCACCGAGGGCGTCGCCGGGCACCTTGCCGGTCTCGCGGGTGTTCAGGTCCGCCAGCTCCTGCGCGTGCGCACGGAGATGCTCGGCCGCGGCGTGCAGCAGGGCACCGCGCTCGGCCGGCGCGGTCCGGGCCCAGGCACCGGCAGCGGCACGGGTGCGGGCGACGGCGTTGCGGACGTCGTCCTCGGTCGAGCGGCGCACGGTGGACGCGATCGATCCGTTCACGGGGTCGGTCACCACGAGGTCGTCGGCGGCGGGGGGTGCGATCGTCATGGGGTCCTTCCGGAGGCGGGCGGGGCCTCACACGGTGCTCGTGCTCCGCTGTGTGCGGTCACGGCATCGCGCTTCTCGTCCATCCGGGGGCGCTGCTGGACGTCCGGACGGGTCCGACCGGTAGACGTGGAGCTGTGCAACAGATCGGTGTGGGCGGAGAACGGTTCGACGGTGTCAGCGAGATCGCGGTGCTCCGCGGCGGGGGACTGGGCGACCTGATGTTCGCCCTCCCGGCGGTCGAGGCCCTGGCCGCCGCGTACCCCGGGGCCCGGATCACGCTGCTCGGGGCGCCGTCCGCGCGGCCGGTGCTCGCGGGCCGGACCGAGGCCGTTCATGCCTTCGAGGAGCTCCCCGTGGTCCCCGGCGTGCGGGACTCCGGCGAGGGCGCACCGACCGAGCAGGACTTCTTCGACCGGCTGCACGGGCGCTTCGACCTCGCGGTGCAGCTGCACGGCGGCGGCCGGAACTCGAACCCGTTCCTGCTCCGGCTCGGTGCCCGTCACACCGTGGGCACCGCCACCGAGGACGCCGAGGTCCTGGAGCGCTGGGTCCGCTACGTCTACTACCAGCACGAGGTCGTCCGAGCACTCGAGGTGGCCTCGCTCGCCGGTGCCGAACCGGTCACCCTCGATCCCCGACTGCACGTCCCCGAGGCCGCGCGAGCCGGGGTCCGGCAGCGCCTCGGCGTCCGGGGACGGCTCGTCGCGATCCACCCGGGTGCCACCGACCCGCGTCGCCGCTGGAGCCCCTCGCGCTTCGCCGAGGTCGCCCGTGCCCGGCTCGCCGCCGGGGACGACGTGGTGCTCGTGGGTGACGACTCGGACGTGCCGGCGGCGTCCGCCATCGTCGCTTCGCTGCCGCTGGAGCTGCGGGAGCGTCTGCACGACCGCACCGGGTCACTGCCGCTCCGTGAGCTCCCCGACGTCCTCGCCGCTGCCGACGTCATGGTCGGCGACGACTCCGGCCCACGGCACCTCGCCGTCGCCGTCGGGACCCCGACCGTCGGGGTGTTCTGGTTCGGCAACGTGATCAACGCCGGGCCGTTCGACCGCGGTCGGCACCGTGTTCACCTGTCCTTCGTGACGCAGTGCCCGGTGTGCGGCATCGACGTCACCCAGGTCGGCTGGACCGCCGAGCGGTGCGAGCACGACCCGTCCTACGTGGACCAGGTCGAGCCGGAGGCCGTCCTCACCAACGTCGAGGACCTGCTCCGCACGCTCTGACGCTGCGCACGGCGCCAGAAGCGCCCGGTGCGAGGTTCTCCACTCCGTGGGACGCTCCGGCCCTCGCACGGAGTGCAGAAGCTCGCACCGAGTGGCGGGCGCGACCGGCTTCCGGCCTGGAGGCGCGGTGCCAGCCCGTCACGCGCCTCCCGTCCGCGCCGTGGCGCGCCACGAGCGCCCGGTGCGAGGTTCCGCACTCCGTGCGGCGCTTCGGCCCTCGCACGGAGTGCGGAAGCTCGCACCGAGCGGTGGACGCGACCGTCGGACGGCCGGGAGGCGCGGTGCCAGCCCGGCACGCGCCTCTCGTCCGCGCCGTGGCGCGTCACGAGCGCCCGGTGCGAGGTTCCACACTCCGTGCGGCGCTTCGGCCCCCGCACGGAGTGCGGCAGCCCGCACCAGCGCCCGGCACACGGACACACGGGAGGCGCGGTGCCAGCCGGCACCGCGCCTCCCGTCCATCAGCGGCGAGCGTTCACGGCCAGCTCGGCTCCGTCGCCGGCATGATCGACAGCTCGCGGATCTCGCAGCCGGCCGGCTGCGAGAGCGCGAAGACGATCGAGTTCGCGACGTACTCCGGCTCGATGAGCTGCGCGTCCGGGCCCGGCTTGTACTGCTCGGTCCGGTCGGCGAAGAAGTTCGTCCGCATCCCGGCGGGGATGATGTTGGTCACGCCGATGCGACCGGCGGTCTCGGCGGCCAGCGCCTGCGAGAACCCGCGGACGCCGAACTTCGACGCCGAGTACGCGGTGCCGTCGCCGACGCCGCGCAGGGCGAGCGACGACGAGATCGTGACGACGCGGCCGTGCGTGGCCTCGAGGGAGGGCAGGGCGGCGCGCACGGTCGAGGCGGTGCCGATCAGGTTGACGCCGACGATCTGCTCCCACTTGCCGGACGAGATCGCGTCGATCGGGGCGGGGGTGTCGATGCCCGCGGCGGTGACGACGGCGTCGAGGCCACCGTGCCGCTCGGCGGCGTCACGGACCGCCTGCTCGACGGCGTCGGTGTCCGAGACGTCCACGGCGACGGCGTCGATGCCCTCGGGGACCGCGTCGATCCGCAGGTCGAGGACGATCGGGGTGCCGCCGGCCTCGGTGACGGCAGCCACGACGGCGGCGCCGAGTCCGGAGGCGCCGCCGGTGACGAGGACGCGGCCGATGGGGGTGGTGGGGACGGGCATGGATGTCCTTTGCGTAGTGGAGCGGGAAGTGGTCGAGCAGGTGTGGAACGGCGAGCGGACGCTCAGCCGACGCGTTCGATCGCGGCGGCGAGCCGGGTGGTCGAGCGGCCCGGGTGGAACGGCACGGTGACGACGCGGCCTCCCCACTCGGCGAGGGTCGCCGTCTCGGGCAGTTCGCTCGCGGTGTAGTCGCCGCCCTTCGCCCAGACGTCCGGACGGAAGCGGCGCAGGGCCTCGTCGGGGGTGGACTCGTCGAACACCACGACGGCGTCGACGCAGTCGAGCGCCAGGAGCAGCTCGACCCGGTCGTCCTGGGTCACGATCGGCCGGTCGGGGCCCTTCAGAGCACGCACCGACGAGTCCGAGTTCAGGCAGACGACCAGGCAGTCGCCGAGAGCGCGGGCGGCCGACAGGGTGCGGGCGTGCCCGGCGTGCAGCAGGTCGAAGCAGCCTCCGGTCGCGACGACGGTGCCGCCGGCGCTCCGGACGTCGTGCACCACGCGCATGGCGTCCCGGTCGGCCCCGGGCACGGCGAGCGGCGCGGGGCCGTCGTCGGCGAAGAGCGCGGTGACGCCGCCGGCGGCCAGGTACTCGGACGCGGCGACCACGCCGGCGGAGACGGCCTCGGGGACGTCCGCGCCGGACGCCAGTGCGACGGCGACACCCGCGGCGAGCCGGTCGCCGGCACCGCAGGGGTCCCCGGCGCTGACGGACGGAGCCGGCACGAAGCGGCTGTCGCCCTGGGCGTCGGCGAGCAGCGCACCGCGGTCACCCATCGTCACGGCGACGGCGCCGGCCTGCCACTGCTCGACGAGCCGGGCGGCGGCGACGGTCGCGAAGGGCACGCCGTGTCCCTCGACGTCCGTGAAGCGCCGCGCCTCGGCAGCGTTCGGGGTGGCGACGGTGGTGCCGGGGACAGGGGCAGCGCCCTTGGGGTGCGGGTCCCAGACCACCGGCAGGCGCTCGGCCGCACGGGTGAGGGCGTCACGGAGTGCCGGGGCAGCGGCGACCCCGCGGCCGTAGTCGGCGACGACGATCGCGTCGACGCCCTCGAGCGCGGCGGTCATCGCGTCGGTGGCACCGGGCACGGGCGGGGTCGCGCAGCCCTCGTCGATCCGGACGAGGGCGTGGTCGACGACGCGCACGCGGGTCTTCACGGGGGTCGGGACTCCGGATGGTCCGGCGACGATCGTGACCTCGGGGAGCAGGTCGCGGATCTCCTGGGCACGGCCGTCGTCGCTCAGGACGGTCACCAGGGTGACGTCGTGGCCGTCGCGGGCGAGCATCGTCGCGACGAGTCCGGCACCACCGGCACGGCGGTCGTCGGTGGCGACGTCCACCACGGGGACGGGGGCGTCCGGGCTCAAGCGCTCGCTCGTGCCGGACACGTCGACGTCGAGCAGGGTGTCGCCGACGACGGCGATGCGGAAGCGCGGAGCGACGGCACGGCCACCGGCAGCACCGGAACGCGGAGCGACGGCAGCGGGCCCGCTCATCGACGGCCCCCGCGACGCAGCGTCGGCTCCATCGCCTTGCAGAGCGCGTGCACCAGGACGAGCTGCGCCTCCTGCACGTTGGCGGACGGCCCCTCGATGCAGATCGCGTCGTCGACCAGGTCGGCGAGCGGGTTCGGTCCGGACCCGGTCAGCGCGAGGGAGCGGGCACCCACGGCACGTGCGGCCTCGGCGGCACGCAGCAGGTTCGGGCTCTTGCCGCTCGTCGACAGCAGCACGAGGACGTCGCCGGCCCGGGCGTGCGCCGACACCTGCCGCGCGAACACCTGGTCGTAGCCGTAGTCGTTCCCGATGGCGGTCACGGCAGAGGTCTCGGCGTGCAGCGAGATGGCCGAGTACGCCGGTCGGTCGCCCTCGAAGCGGCCGGTGAGCTCGGACGTCAGGTGCTGCGCCTCGGCAGCGGAGCCGCCGTTGCCCGCGGCGAGCAGCCGACGCCCGGCGACGAGCCGCCCGGCGATGTCGTCCGCCCACTCGGCGATGTGGTCCTTGTGGTCGACGAGGGAGGCGATCACGGGGACCGACGCCGCGACGTGGTCGACGACGACGCGGGCGCTGTCGGTGACGGCGCGGTCCTCGAGCCCGGTCTGCTGGTCGATGGTCATCGTGCGGTCCTCTCCGTCGGATGCGCGGCGCGGGTGACCCGGCCGGCGTGGGTGGTGCGCGAGCGGCCGGCGGCGGGCCCGGTGGTGCTGGCGGACGACGTCGCGCCGGTGAGCAGGCGCTCGTAGACGCGCTCGCTGTCGGCGGCGACCTTCTGCCAGGTGTAGCGGGACTCGGCGCGCTGTCGACCGGCTCGGCCGTACGCCTCGCGGCGCTCCGGGTCGTCGAGCAGTGCGCCGACGGCCTCGGCGACCGCGGTCTCGTCGCGCGGCGGCACGTGCAGGCCCGTGGCGTCCTCGACGACGGTGTCGATGAGTCCGCCGACGCTCGACGCGACCACCGGGCGACCGCAGGCCATCGCCTCGAGCGGCACGATGCCGAACGGCTCGTACCAGGGGGCGCAGACGACGACGTCGGCGCTGCGGTAGACGGCGGGCATGTCGTGCTGTCCGAGCTGCCCGCGGAACGTCACGTGGTCGCGCACGCCGAGCGACCGGGCGAGTGCGTCGAGACGCTGGTACTCGGGGTCGTCCACCAGGTCGGCACCGGCGACACCGGCACCGCCCACGACGACGAGCTCGACGTCACGGCCCTGTTCGACGAGCGCGGCGAGAGCGGCGATGGTCGTCCCGACGCCCTTCCGCTGCACGAGCCGTGACGCGGTGAGCACCCGGAGCGGACGGTCGCGCTGTTCGACGGGGCCGTCCGGATGGAAGAGCGACACGTCGACCCCGCACGGCACCACGGAGATGCGGTGCAGCGGGACACCGAGGGCCTTGAGCTCGAACGCCTCGTCCGAGCACGTCGCGACGACCTGGTCGACGCTCCGGCCCACGGCGGGTTCGACCCACTCGCGCTCGGCCGGGCTGGTGTCCGCGGCACCCTGGTGCCGGCGCTTGACGACACCCAGGGCGTGGAAGGTCTGCACGACCGGGATCCGCACCCCGCCGGTCCGGGCCTGCACCTGCGTCACCGCGTCGAGGGCGGCGTGGCCGGACATCCAGAAGTGCGCGTGCACCACGTCGGGGCGGTCGAGGAACCACTCGGCGGCGAGCACCGACGCGAACGTCCCCATGAACGGGAACAGCTCGTCCTTCGGCACGGCACGCGCGGGACCGGCGTCGACGTGCACGACGTCCACACCGGGGCGCAGGGGCACGCGGACCGGCTGCGACGCGTCGTCGCGCCGCGTGTAGACGGTCACGTGGTGGCCGCGGTCGGCCAGCGCACCGGACAGTTCGGCGACGTGGACGTTCTGCCCACCGGCGTCGACCCCGCCGAGCACGGCGAGCGGACTCGCGTGCTCGGACACCATGGCGATCTTCATCGCAGGCTCCCTTCGAGCGCGGCTCCCGCCGCACGGTTCCGTCGCGCACCGCGCGCGACGGCGTCGTCGAGCAGGTCGTCCCAGTCGGCCAGGAACCGACCGAGCGCGTGCCGTGCGAGCACGGCCTCACGCGCCACGAGCCCCCGTCGACGCGCCTCGTCCGGGTCCTCCAGCAGCAGCCTGGAGGCCCGCACCAGCTCCTCGACGTCGGTCGCGATCGCCCCGGCCTCACCCGGGACCGTGCGGGCCGCGTCCGTCGTCGCGAGCACCAGGACCGGCATGGCCATGTGCATCGACTCGATGAGCGACAGGCCGAGCGAGGTCCAGCGGTTCGGGTGCACGTAGGCCCGCCGTTCGGCCAGCGCCGCGTGCATGGGGTCGGCCTTGACATCGCCCTGCGCGACCACGCGGTCGCCGAAGCCGAGCTCCGGCAGTCGTTCGGTGCCGATGCCCCAGACGTCGACGGGGGCGACCTCGGCGAAGCGGGGGAGCAGGTCGGTGCCGACGACACGGTTGCGCCGGACGGGTTCGTTGATCACGACGCCGAGGCGCTCGAGCGCACCCGTGTACAGCGGGCCGGGGTCGACGACGCCGTGCTCGACGACGGTGGTCCGGGTGGTGCCGCAGTCCCACATCAGGGCGTTCCAGTGCGTCACGTGCGCGATCGTCAGGTCGTCGCGGTCGCGCATGGGGTGCAGGCTGTTCGGCACGTCGACCCGCGGGGCGTTGTGCTCCACGAAGACGATCGGGACGTCACGGCCACCGAGCAGACGACGGGCTTCCTCGAGCTCCTCGGTGCGCTGCAGGACGACCCCGTCGACCTCGGCCTCGGCGATGTCGGCCGGGTCGATCTCGATGGCGGAGTCCGGCCAGGCGCGCCCGCCGCGGCCGAGTCCCCAGGCGTCGCGCGCCGGGGTGGTCGGGATGAGGTACTCGTGCTGGCCGCGGACGAAGGCGTCCATCCAGCCGCCGTGCACGTGCCACACGAGGATCCGCATGCAGGGCCTTCCGGTCGGTGTCGATGGGGCTGCTCCCCACCGCTGCCGGAGCAGCGGGAGAAGGAGCAGGAGAAGCAGTGGCGCACGCTACGCAGCGCCTTCTGGGCCGCCCCGCAGACTTCTCGGATCAGTCCGCGAAACGCGGTCGAGGAGCCGTTCGTGGGCCTCCAGGACGTCCGCGATGCGCACTCCGGACAGGCACGGGTGGCCGGGGACCGGGCACTCGCGAGCGCGGCTGAGCCGGCACGGTGCGGCCTGGTCGCCGAGCAGTTCGACGAGCGGGGCGTACGGCGCCCACTTCGCGGCGGGGACGACCGGCGAGAACAGACTCACGATGGGCGCCCCGACGGCCGCGGCGAGGTGGGCCGGACCGGTGTTCCCGACGACGACGACCTCGGCGCCGGCGAGGACGGCCGCGAGTTCGGCGGGGCTGGTGCGGCCGCCGAGGTCGATGCCGGTGTCCCCCGCCACGGCGGCGGTCAGCGCGCGTTCGCCGGGGGAGCCGGTGACGACGACGGGGACGCCGCGCTCGGCGTAGGCGGCGACGAGCGCACGGTGGTGGGACTCCGGCCACGACCGTGCCGGGACGCTGGCTCCGGGGTGGACGACCACGTAGCGGTCGAGCCCGGCCACGGGCGGGGGCAGGACGGCGTCGTGGCGCACCGCGAGCCTCCCGTCGTCGTCCGGCGGCAGCCGGAACCCGGCCGCCTCGGCGATCCGCAGCGCGCGCTCGGGCTCGGGGAGGTCCTCGGGCAGGTCCTCGCCGGGGCGCAGCCGCACGTCGAGCAGCGACCCGGGGTGGTCGACCGAGGCCCCGGAGACCCGGGGGACCCCGGCCAGGCGCAGGAGCAGCGCGAGGGGCAGGGGCGACTGGTGGAAGGACGTCAGGACGACGGCCTCGTCGGGCTGTTCCTCGGCGACCAGCGCGCGGAACTCGGCGAGCAGGGCGTCGTCGATCGGGCGTGCGGTCTCGGTGACCCACGGTGCCGCCCACACCCGCACCCGGTCGATGCCGGGCAGCAGGTCGGCGGCCGGCGCCCCCTGCGGTCCGCACAGCATCGTCACGTGCGCGGCACCGGCGGCGACCGCGCGCACCGCGGGTCCGGCGACCAGGACGTCGCCGAACGAGTCGAGCCGGGCGACGAGGACGCGCCGACCGGCGCTCACGCCTGGTCCGCCACGCTGCCGACGTGCTCGAGCACCAGGGTGACGGCCTCGTCCAGGTCCGCGGCGACGGTGTCGGCCTCGTCGATCTCCTGACGGCGGGTGCGCGGGGTGGGCACGAGGATCCCCTGCGCGCCGGCGTTCCGGGCGGCCTGCACGTCGGCGCCGATGTCACCGACGACGACGATCGACTCCGGCGGGATGCCGAGCCGCTCGGCGGCGTCGAGGACCATCCCGGGCCGGGGCTTCCGGCAGGCGCAGTCGTCACCGGCGTCGTGCGGGCAGACGCACCACACGTCGAACGGGCCGACGAGCTCGTCGACCCGGGCGTTGGTGGCGTCGACCTGTTCGCGCGTGGCCATGCCCTTCGCGATCACCGACTGGTTCGTGACGACGCCGAGCTGCAACCCGGCGGCACGCGCCCGGTCGACGGCGCGGCGGGCACCGGGGACGGGGACGACCAGGTGCGGGTCGGCGTTGTACGGGACGTCCACCACGAGGGTGTCGTCGCGGTCGAGGAGCAGGCCGCGGATGACGCGGTCCGGTGCGAGGGACATGCTCCGTGACTACCGGTCGACGGCCGGGGACCGCCCCAGGAAGAGCCGCGGAGCGCGGGGCCCGGCAGGACCGTCAGCGTGTCCGGTCTACCGTCGCGGCGGTGACCGCCCTCGAGAACCTGCCCGACCCCGACGGACGCCCGGAACTGCTCGTCCTCCGTGCCATCAAGCTCGGCGACCTGCTCGTCGCCGTCCCCGCACTGCACGCGCTCCGCCGCGCGTTCCCCGACCACCGCATCACCCTGGCCACCACGGCGTGGTTGGCGCCGGTCGTCGAACTCGTGCCGGCGGTGGACGTCCACCTGGCCCAGCACGGTCTCGACCACCCGATCGCGGTGCCGCACGGTGCCGTCGACGTCGCCGTCAACCTGCACGGCGCCGGCCCGGAGTCCTCGGACCTCGTCGCCGCGCTCGCCCCGCGCCGGGTCATCGGGCACGCCGACCCGACCCACGACTACGAGGGCCCGGAGTGGCCGGACGACGTGCACGAGCGCGACCGCTGGGCGGACCTGCTGACGTGGCACGGCATCCAGGCGGACGCCACCGAGGTGCACATCGACCGCCCCGCCGAGCCGCCGGTGGTCGCCGACGCGGCCGTCGTGCACGTGGGTGCCTTCCACGGTGCGCGGCACTGGCCGACGGACCGCTTCGCCGACGTGGTGCGCGGGCTCCGGGCGCGCGGTGCCGACGTGGTCCTGACGGGAGGCTCGGACGACGTCGTGCGCGCCCGTACCGTCGCCGACGCGGCCGGCCTGGCGCCGGAGGCGGTCCTGGCCGGCACCCTGGACCTGCAGGCCTTCGCCGCGGTGATCGCCGCGGCGCGGCTCGTCGTCACGGTCGACACCGGCGCTGCGCACCTGGCGACCGCGTACGGGGTGCCGTCGGTCGTGCTGTTCGGCCCGGCCCCGCCCGAGGCGTGGGGCCCGCCGTCGACCGGTCCGCACATCGTGCTCACCGACGCCTCGGTCCGCCGCGGCGACGTCTTCGCCGAGGACCCGGACCCGGCGATCCTGGCCGTGACCGCGGACGACGTGCTCGGCGCGGTGGACCGGCTCCGGGTGACCGCTCAGGCGGCCGGGCGGTAGCGTCGACCGAGAGCCACCCGGACCTGCCGGATGCTCGGAGGGAGTCCTTCGTGTTCGAAGCCGCGAACATCCGTGACTGGATCGGTCTGCCGGTCGTCGACGAGGCCGACGACAAGGTCGGCACGCTCGAGAGCATCTACTACGACACCGCCACGTCCGAGCCGGCGTTCGGTGCCCTGACCACCGGCATGGTCGGGTTCCAGAAGCTCGTCTTCGTCCCGCTGTTCGGCGCCACCGTCGCCCCGAAGAACCTGCGTGTGACGTTCCCGAAGAAGCTCGTCAAGGACGCCCCGTCGATCTCGACCGATGGCGAACTCGACGCCGCGACCGAGCCCGAGCTGTTCCAGCACTACGGGCTGGAGTACCGCACCGGCAGCGGTGGCGAACGCCGACTCGGACGCCGCTGAGCCCGTCCCACCCCACCCGACCGACCCCACCCGACCGACCGATCCGCCGCACCCGCCCGGAGGCCGCAACTGCTCCGCACCGCCCGTACGACGCTGCTCGCCGCCCTGGCGGCGGTCGCCGTCGTCGGGCTGGTGGTGGCCGGGGTCGCGGCACCGGGGCCGGTGGAACCCGCGTCGGCCGCGCCGATGTGGCCCGTCCCGCAGCCCTACCCGGTGCCGGACGACCCCACCGAATCGCTCGCCGACCTCCCGCCCGGCAGCGAGTACGTCGCCCTCGGTGACTCGTACTCCGCCGGCTACGGCCTCGGCGACCGGACCCGGCTGCCCACGAGCGCGTGCGTGCAGTCGGCCCGTGACTACCCGCACCGGCTCGCGGCGCGGTTCGGCCTCGACCTGACCGACGTCACGTGCGCGGGCGCCACCAGCGAGGACGTCACGACCGGACACCAGTTCACGGGCGTCCCACCCCAGATCGAGTCGCTGTCGTCGCGCACCCGGCTCGTGACCCTGACGATCGGCGGCAACGACGCGGACCTGTTCGGCACCGCCGCGTCGTGCCTGGCGATCTCGGCCGACGGCCCGGTGTTCTCCGGACGCGACGCGCCGTCGTGCGAGAGCACGCTCGTGCAGGACGGTGAGGACCAGCTCAGCGTGAAGATCCAGTCGCGGGTCGCGCTCGGGATCGCCGACACCCTCGCAGCGGTGCAACGGGCCGCACCGAACGCCGTCGTCGTGTTCCTCGGGTACCCGGCGATCTTCCCGGACGCCGAGCACACCCCGGCGAAGGGCTGCTTCCGCTCGGCGCTCGACCTCGGCACGCTCGCGGGGTCGTTCCCCTCGGACACCTTCCCGTTCACCGACGACGACGTGGCGTACCTGCACGGTGTGCAGGAGGAGCTCGACGCCGTGTCCGCATCCGCCGCCGACGCCGCCGGGGTGCGGTTCGTCGACGTCCTCGAACGCACCGAGGCCCACTCGGCCTGCGCCCCGGCGGACGAGCGCTACGTCGCCGGTGTCAGCCTGACCGGCTCGAGCGACCTGCGACGCATCGACCTGAAGGCCGGCGCCCTGCACCCGAACGGCCGCGGTGTCGCGTACCTCACCGACCAGATGGCCGACGCGATCCGGGAACTCGCCGGCTGACCCGTCCGGACCCCGCGCTGTCCGTGTGGGCCGCCGGAGGGACGACGCAGACCGGTGCCGCCGTCTCACGGACGACGTCGTGGAGCAGTGCGCCGGACAGCACCCGCACGTGCCCCCGTCCGAGCACCACGAGCGACGCCCGCCGGGTGCGCGATGCGATGGCGTGCCCCGGGTGTCCCTCCACGAGCAGCGGCCGGATCCGCACCGCCGGGAACCGCGCGGTCAGGTCCTCGGCGACCCGCTGCAGCAGTTCGGCGTTCCGGGCACGCCACCGCAGCGGGTCCTCGGCGAAGTCTGTGAGCCCGGTCCGGGTCAGCACGGGCATCTCCCACGCCCGGAGCAGCGTCAGTCGTCGGTGCAGCCGGACGGCCTCGGCGACGGCGATCGAGACGGCCCGTTCGTCGATGGGTTCCTCGACGGCCAGCACCACGTCGCCGTCGATCGGGTGCGGGCCCTCGGGGACGATCACGGTCGGCACGGCCGCACGGACCGCCACGCGCGCCGGGTCGCCGCCGGCCGTCGAACCGCGTCGGCTCCGGAAGGTCCCGATCACCAGGAGGTCGCCGCCGTCCGACTCCTCGACCAGGGCGGTGGCGAACGGCCCCGCGTGCCGGTGCACCTCGACGGTCACTCCGGGCAGAGCGGCGCGCGCGGCCTCGGCCAGGCGGTCGGCGACCGGTCCGGGACCCTCGATCGCCGGGTCGGCTCCGATGATCCGGATCCGCTCGATCCCGCTGTCCGCGCGGGCGGCGATCCACCGCAGCGCCTCGTCGTGCGGCATCGCGGCGTCCGCGGCCAGCGTCACCGTCGTCCATCGTTCGTCCATCCCGATCGGCCTCCTCCATCGCAGGTCCTCCGGGGGCGTCACACGGCGCTCCGTGCGCCACACGGTACTCCCGGCGCGGACGTGGGGAACCGGCGGTGGAACCGAGCACGTCGGGTGGTGCGCGGCGCGTGTGTGGTGATCCGGGCCTCCCGGCCGGGTCTGCGTAGTCTCGAGGCGTGGTCGTGAGCGCCGGACTGTTGCTGCACCGGACCGGTCCGTCCGGGCCCGAGGTCTTCCTCGCGCACATGGGCGGGCCGTTCTGGCGGAACCGGCCGCGTGCCTGGTCGATCCCGAAGGGGCTGGTCGAGGCGGGCGAGGAGCCGCTCGGCACCGCGCTGCGCGAGTTCGCCGAGGAGATCGGCGTGCCCGCCCCGGTGACCGCCGCCGACCTGATCGACCTGGGGGAGTTCCGGCAGGCGTCGGGCAAGCGGGTGCGGGTGTTCGCGGCACGGGCGTCGGGGTTCTCGGTCGACACCGTGCGGAGCAACACCGTGCGGCTCGAGCTGCCGCGCGGGTCGGGGCGGTTCGTGGAGGTGCCCGAGGTGGACGACGCACGGTGGGTCGGCCTCGACGAGGCGCGGGAGCTGGTGGTGGCCGGGCAGGTCGCGGCGCTCGACGCCCTCGTGGCGATGGGTCGCGGTGCTGGCGGTTCCTGACGCGCCGCTCGTGTTCGTCGAGGGGTCACGAACTGTCGTCCGGCGGCCCTCCAGCCGACACTTCTCGGTCACTCGGCGACCGGCACGCGGCAGGTCGTGACCACTCGGCGAGACCTTCTCGGCTGTTTCGGACACCGGACACGAGCCGCGCCCGCTGGATAGTCTGAGGGGGTGTCGGGTTCTCCGGCGCCACAGCAGGGGAGCACACATGCGGCGCTGGCGCGCGATTACGGCAGGGCTGACGGCCCTCGGACTCGGAGCAGGACTCGCGATCGGCGGCGCGACCAGTGCGTCGGCGGAGCCGGTCGGCAACTGGGGGACCTTCACCCTCAGCGGAGCGAGCCGGGCCTACACCGGCACGATGACGCTCGCCGGGTTCCCCGAGACGACCTTCACGTCGGACTCCCGGCAGTCGACCATCGTCAGCGGGGCATCGACCTGGCAGTCGGCGTCGACCCCGTCGGGCGCGGTCTACGGGACGAGTCGCGGCCAGACCTACATGAACCAGCGGCCGAACGTCGACTCGCCCACGACCGGCGCCTCGACGACCACCTACACGTTCGCCGAGCCGACGCCGGGTGCCCAGAGCTGGTCGTTCGTGCTCGGCGACGTCGACGCGGACCGGGCGACCATCTCGGCCACGGTCTCCGGGGGTGGCGCCGCGACCGCGGAGCAGCTCGGCTACGTGAGCTCCTACAACTCGTGCTCGGCCGCCGTCGCCGGAGGGCCGTCGTGCACCGCCGACCCCGACGGCACGACCGGGCAGGACCGGCCCACCTGGGACCCGGCCACCCGGACCCTGACGGGCAACACCGGCGCGGTCGACACCGCCGGTGCGACGGCCTGGTTCACGCCGACCGTGTCGCTCACCAGCCTGACGATCACCTACCAGCAGCGCAGCGGGTTCCCGGTGTACCAGACCTGGTTCGCCAACCGCACCGCCGCGATCACCGGCACCGCGACCCTCGACGGAGCGCCGATCCCCGGGGCGCTCGTCCGCGTCACCGCTCCGCGCGGCACCGTCTACACGACGACGACCAACCCCGACGGCACCTACTCGTTCCCGCAGCTGCCGGTCATCGCGAACTACCGCGTCGAGATCACCCCGCCGGACGGCGCCGAGGGCCCGGACCAGCCCACGACGGTCTCCCTCGCCCAGGCAGGCTCACCGGGCGGCGTGGACCAGCAGGCCGACTTCGCGTTCACGTCGCCGGAGGACACCGTGTCGGTCATCGGCACCGTGGTCGACGAGGACGGCCGACCGGTCTCGAACCTCGAGGTCGTCATCACCGACCCGGACTCCGGGGACGTCCTCGTCGACACCACGACGAACAGCGACGGCGTCTACACCGGCTCGGACCTGCCGGCGGACACCGAGCTCGACGTGTCCGTCGCCGACGAGCCGCCCGTGACCATCACGACCGGCGACGTCGACGCGGCACCGGCAGTCCCCGACGAGATCGACGCCCCGGCCGCCGTCGTTGCGACGGTCGCGGGTGTGGTCTCGCTCGACGGTGCACCCGTGCCCGCCGGCGCAGTGGTCGAGCTCGTCGACGGCACCGGCGCCGTGGTCGCATCGACGGTGACCGATGCCGACGGTCGCTACGTCTTCGCCACCGCGGCGGGCACGTACACCGTCCGGACCGAACGACCGGAGCCGGGGGCGACCGGGGCGACCTCGAACACCGGTGTGACGGCCGTCGCCGGCGAGCGTGCTGCGTCCGACCTGCCGTTCGCCTCCGCCGCCGCAGCCGCCGAGGTCACGACCGACCAACCGGGCACGGTCGTCGACACGAACGGCGAACCCGTTCCGGACGTCGAGGTCGTCGCGACTCCGACGGACACACAGTCCGGCGATCCCGTGTCGGTCGTCACGGACGACGACGGTGCGTTCGACCTGACCGGCTTGGAGCCCACGACCGAGTACGTCGTCTCGGTCGACGTCGAGGGGGCCGAGACGGCGACCGTCGTCACCCCGGAGTCCGGGGCTGCGACGCCGCTGGCGTTCGTGGTGCGGGCTGCGGCAGGTCCGGCGCCGGCTCCCGCTCCGTCGCCGTCGCCGAGTGGCTCTCCTTCGGCGGATCCGACCGGCCCCGCTGCCGGCTCGGGCTCTGGCTCCGCACCGGTCTCGGGCCAGGGCGACGCGGGGGACGGTGGACCGTTGGCGTACACGGGGGCAGACCTCGGTCCGGGGCTCATCGCCGCCGGGGTGCTCGTGCTGCTCGGTGCGGCGCTGCTGACCTACCGCGCGGTGCGCAACCGCCGCCGCACGGACCACTTGCAGGACTGACCGCCCGGCGGGCGCGGTCGCGGCGGCCGCGGTCGCGGTCGCACAACACGCCGCCCGCGTCCGCCGAGGGGTCACGAACCGTCGCCCGCCGACCCGTCAGACGACAGTTCGTGCGACCTCGATGCCGCGCCAACGGCATGTCGTGACCACTCGGTGCCAGGCCTTCCGCCTCCGCCGCGGTCGTACAACACGCCGCCCGCCTCCACCGCGGTCGCAGAACAGGCCGCCCGCGCCCGCCGAGGGGTCAGAAACCGTCGCCCGCCGGATCCGCAGACGACAGTTCGTGCGACCCCGACGACCCACCAACGGCATGTCGTGACCACTCGGCGCCAGGCCGCCCGCCTCCACCGCGGTCGCACAACACGCCGCCCGCGTCCGCCGAGGGGTCACGAACCGTCGCCCGCCGAGCCGTCAGACGACAGTTCGTGCGACCCCGACGCCACGCCAACGGCATGTCGTGACCACTCGGCG